>JAUWTE010000466.1 GCA_030609765.1 Acidobacteriota bacterium | reverse complement strand
GTCCGAGCGGCTGCGATCGAGAGTGATCAAGTAAAAACCCGTGGCGTCGGGACGCGACGAGTCCCTGACCAGGAAACGCAGCTCGAGCGCCGCAGGGAAGTAGTGGTCGGCGTAGAGCTGCTTGCCGGCGATCACTGCATCGGTGTTGCCACCTTGCTCCCAGGGAAACACGACCACCTGGGTGAGCACCGTGAGCGGCTTGAGCCCAATGTCGTTGGTTGACCAATAGAGGAACTCGGTAGCGCCCGGAAGCTCGGCCTTTGGGAAGTCGGCCAGGTAGTTGTTCAACTCGGGGACGTACTCGGGAAGGTAGGGGGAGTCCTCGAGCAGGCCGCTGAACGTCTTGGCGACAGACGTCGGGTCCTTGCTGTCGACGTACACCGGAAGCGCCGCGTTGCCCTCCTTCAGGTACTGCTGGACGTACCCGAGCATGATCTCGCGAAAGAGCGCGTTCACCTTGGCTGATGCGTCTGCCGCTGACCAGTCGACTTCCTTCTGTAGACGCTCCAGCGCCTTCTCGCCGATCTTCACCGAGCAATGTCCCGGAACGCAGCCAGGAATGTCCTTCAAGTCGTCGACTGAGAAGGCAAGATCGTCGAAGTCGGACAATTGCGGCGGGTCACTGAGCTTCTTGATCGCCTTGATGGCATCGCCGCGCTCGAAGCTCTCGATGTCCTCGTAGTGCTTCAGGTAGAAGTCGATTGGCACTTCGATCCATGCGATGCCGAAGAGCGCCATCTCGTCCTTGACGGGGCTGTCGAGGTTCTTGGTGATCACCTTGCCCTGCGTCGCCGCCTCGATCTCATCGTTCGACAGGCCAATGTCCCTGGTCAGGAAGGCACGCGGCTGAGGAAACTCTTGTGTGGCTGATTGCGCCGCAGCCGATTGTGCTCCCGTGGTTTGCGCAGCACCGATCGGCATCGGGGGACAAAAGAGAAGAAGGACCGCCACTGCCGGTAGCGCCCGGGTAATCAACCTGCGGAACACCGCAATTTGCATGGTCCTATCCTCTGTTCTGCCCTGTGGCCAAGCCATGAGGTAGCGAGGCCGAGCGCTTCAGGCGACTCATGGTCAGTGAACACGAGTGTAAATGATGTGCTGGAAACTCGCGTACTCGGTTTGTTGCTCGGGCACCATGTCGAGTTTCTCGGCGAGGCGCCGAGAGGGCTCGTTCTCTGGGCGTATGAGGCACAGTACCCGCCCCATTCTGAGCGTTTCGAACGCATGCTCGAGGATCGTTTTCACGTGACCATGTTCCAGCGGATGGAGCGACGATTGGCACAATAGCCGTACGACAAGTCAGAATGAAACCTCATGGGAGTCGAGAGTTGAGCCGCGCAAACCCGATTCTGATGTGGCTGGTCCTGGCCACCGGGCCGCTGGCGTCTGCCCCAGCCTTAGCCGCTGGTCCCCCTCTGCCTGCCGCACCGCAACAGCAGTTTCCGCCCGGTGAGGTGATCGAGAACGTCGTTAGCCTCTCCGATCCGAGCCAGAGCTACGCTGTCTACCTGCCGTTGGCCTACGGGCCCGATCGGGTCTGGCCGGTGCTGTTCGCCATGGATCCCCGCGGCCGCGCCACGATTCCCATCGATCTGTTTCGAGCCGCGGCCGAGCGGCACGGCTACATCATCGTGAGCTCCTACAACACGGCCAGCGATACCGACGGTGATCCCAATACCCCCGCCATGCAGGCGATGCTCGCCGACACGCCCCAACTCTTCTTCGCCGATGGGCAACGAATCTACCTCACAGGGTTTTCGGGAACAGCAAGGGTTGGCTGGTACTTTGCCACCCGACTCGGCGACCGCACTGCCGGTCTCATCGGATTCGGCGGCGGTCTGCCAACGCGGTTCGCGTTGCCCGAAGCGGTTCCCTTTGCCTTCTTCGGTTCGGCGGGTCGCACAGATTTCAACTACGAGGAGATGCTCGCGCTCGATGCGGTCCTGGCCGAGCGGGGCGCTGTGCATCGCTTCGAGAGCTTCGACGGCGCCCACGAGTGGGGGAACGCCGAGACGTGTGCTCTGGCCCTCGACTGGATGGAGCTGCAGGCGATGAAGTCCGGTCGAGCGGAAACGGATCCCGACCTGGTCGAAGCGCTCTATCGGGAACGCCTGAGAGTCGCGATCGAGCTCGAGGAGGCGGGCGATACCTTCGGGGCCTTCCATCTCTACCGCTCCATGGTTGAGGACTTTGCCGGCTTGCGTGACATTGGGGAGGTGGCAGAGAAGGTAGATGCCCTCGACCAAACCGATGCGGTACGTGACGGCGTCGAGCTGCAGGGGACGCTCACCCAGCGCTCCGACGCCTATTTCGAGGTCTTGTCCCGGTTTCTCCGCCAGATCCAGACGGAAGAGGAATTGCCGCAACTTGGCGATGTGCTGCGCGACCTGGAAATCAGCTCTCTCAAACGGGAGGCAGCCGATCCTGCGAGTCGCCTCGAGGCCGACGCGGCCCAGCGCCTGCTCGAAAAGGTCTTCGTCAATGCCGTCTTCTATGGCCCGCGGGAATTGTTCCGCAGGGGGGAGCCGCATCGCGCCCTGCTTCTCCTGGAAGTTGCCGACGCCATCACGCCGGACGACTTCGACGTCCTGGTGAGCTTCGCGCGCACCTACGCGCTGGCTGGTGACGCGAACAAAGCGCTCGAGGCGTTGCAGCGCGCGGACGAAATCGTCACCCTGCAAGCCTCGTGGTTGGAAGAGGATCCTTACCTACAGGTCCTGGTCGACGAGCCTGAATATCAGGCGCTGCTCCGGCGTCGCCGACACTGAATTGCTCAGGGGCATGGGATCCTCCTGCCTCGCTCTGCAATAATCGGGCGCTCCTCCCGTGCCCCGCGACATCTGCTGCGATGGAAGCCGCCGGCGGTGCGAAGGGGCGAGCGGTGTCCCTCTATAACAGATGCAGGAGCGTGAGCAATGCTGAGATCGATTGTTGGCGTCATCGCCGGCTACCTTGCGATGGCGGTGTTCGTGTTTGCGGCCTTCACGATCGCCTACCTGACCATGGGTGCTGATGGGGCGTTCAGGGCAGGACTCTACGAGGTTTCGGTGCTGTGGATCATCGTGAGCTTCGTTCTGAGCGTTATTGCCGCGATCGTCGGAGGTTTCGTTTGTGCGGCCATCGCCAAAAGCATGACGGCCCCGCACGTACTCGCCGGGATCGTCTTGGTTCTCGGCCTACTCTTTTCTATCCCCGTCATCACCGGATCCTATGAGGGGATGCCGGAGGTGAGGGATGGCGCGACCGGCAACTTCGAGGCCATGCAGTACGCGCGGCAGCCTGTGTGGATTGCCCTGCTGAATCCCATCATCGGAGCGGGGGGAATTGTCTTCGGAGCCAGGATGAGGAAGCGGCCCG
>JAUWTE010000206.1 GCA_030609765.1 Acidobacteriota bacterium | reverse complement strand
GGTGTTTTCGTGACGAGGATTTGGAGCAGTTGGCAAAGCTCCAGGCGAGAGATCCGCGCCTTGCTCATGAAAAACGATGTGGTCGATGCCGTGCCCGGCTGGCGACCTTCCGGGAGTTCATGGATCCCTCCCTGCCACCTGAAGCTCAGGAGAACACGGCGGCGGAGCGGATCTCGGAGGCACTGAAGCGTGAGATCTGGGACACCGGCGCTGAGGCTCCCGCCGCAGGTCGAACCGAGGCCGGCGAGCCGATTGGGATGATTGGGCGCATTCGGTCCGCACTCTGGGTACCGGTTCTACGACCTCTTTGGGTTGCTACGGCGGCTGTGTTGCTGGTTCTAGCGGTCCGGCAAGTGCAACCCCCCTCAGGTGAGACCGATGTCCCATCATCGCTCAGAGGTGAGTCCGAGTCGGTACTGATCGCCGCGCGTTCCGTTCCGCTCGACAGCGGGGATGTTCGCATAACGTGGGATCCAGTTGCCGGGGCGGATACCTACCAGATGGTAGTCCTGAATACGGGCCTGATCGAAGTCTCTCGCGTGGACACAGGGTCGGAACTCAATACCACACTCGAAGCGAAGTCGATCGACGCTTTCCCCGAACGTGCCGCCGGTCTCCTCTGGCAGGTGGTCGCGTTGCGGGATGGAAACCAGGTGGCGCGCTCCGCTCTCCACTCGATCGACCCCCACTGAGACCCGCAGCCAGCCAGGACCGGGCCGTCTCTCATCATTCGCCAACCTTCCCGCGCCTACCCCGATCGACTCGTCATCGACCCAACGCGAAAAGGGAGCGAAACCAATCGGTTTCGCTCCCTTCGTATGTGTCTTGCACATCCGACCCGCGTCAGGCCGGACAACCGAGAAGAGTCCAAGTCCTTCTTCTCCTCCTCCTCGGCCGCGATCTTCTCCTTGCGTTCGGCAAGCTTGTTCAGCCCCGCGACTGCGGCGACACCTAGGGCGACGGCCGCCCCGACGGCACCACCACCAACAACGGAGGCGAAGGACTTGCCATGCTCACGCTGCCAGGCTGCGTACTTCTCCTGACCCTTCCTCTTGATCGGCTCGAGATCGCCGAACGTAGGGTTGGCCGGGAGAGCGTAGATGTCCAGCGGTGCCAGAAGCACGTAGATCGAGTGCAGGCCACCAAGCTGCTTGGTACCGTAGACATTGGCACCCTTGAAGCCGTTGGCCTTGAGCTCAGCGACGCGCTTCTCGGCCATCGCATACATCTCGTCCTTCGTGCCGTAGCGAATCGCCTGTGTCGGGCAGGTCTTCGCGCACGCCGGCAGCAGGTTACTCGTCACACGATCAATGCAACCGGTGCACTTCCGTGACTTCTCAAGGTCCTCATCCACGTGGGGAACCCCGTAGGGGCATGCATCCTCACAGGAGCCACACCCGATGCAGAGATCCTTGTTCACGTAAACGGTTCCGGTCACCGGGTGACGAGACATCGCCTTCGGTTCGACCGGGCAGACCTCGATACAGTTGGCCTTCGTGCAATGGAAACAGTGGTGCCGGCGGAAGAGCCATTCCACGCCATCTGCCTTGTTCAGCTCATGGAACTTGATGATGTTCCATGTGATGGGAGACAGATCAACGGGGTTCTGGTACCCACCGGCCTTTGCGAAGAACTTCGTCTTCTCGCCGGGCAGGCGATTCCACTGCTTGCAGGCAACCTGGCAACTCCGGCAGGCGATGCAGCGAGATCCATCATAGTAGTAACAGTTCTCTGCCATGCTACACCTCCTTCTCGACGTCGCACAGGAACGCCTTGTACTCGGGAATCATCGTATTCGCGTCACCTACGTGCGGAGTGAGCACGTTGGCGCTGTCACCGATGGCGATTCCTGAGTATCCCCAGTGCCACGGCAATCCGATTTGGTGGCACACCTTGCCGTTGAGCTGGAAGGGCTTGAACCGGCTCGTCACGACGGCGTAGGCCTGGATCGAACCTCGTGCAGTCTTGATACGAACCATATCGCCGTTGTTGATCTGCCTCTCCGACGCAAGCTCCTTCGACATCTCGATGAACATGTCCGGCATCAGCTCGGAGAGCCACGTCAGGTTCCGAGTCATCTGACCGGCCTGCCAGTGCTCCACGACACGGTACGTCGTGGCGACGATCGGGAACTCGTCCGACGTCCCGATGTCGTTCATCTCGGTAGCCCAGATCTTGATCGCCGGGTTGTATTGCTGCTTGTACAGGGCGTTCTTCACTGGTGCCTCGACCGGCTCGTAGTGGGTCGGGAACGGACCATCGGCCCGACCGTTCCCAAAGAGCTGCGCGTGACCGTGCGGCTTCATGATGAACGCATGCTTCGTCTTGGGCGCCCATCCACCGTCGGGCACGTCGCCTTCCCAGCCGCCCTTGCCGTCCTTCAGCTTCGGATTCCAGCGGATGACCCACTGGTCCTTGTCCCAAGGCTGGCCCTCGAGATCAACGGAAGCACGGTTGTAGATGATCCTCCGGTTGACCGGCCAGCACCATGCCCACTTCGGATAGAGGCCGATGTTGTTGGCAGCATCCGTTGGATCCCTCCGAGCCGCCATGTTGCCGGCATCGGTGTAGCTGTTGCAGTAGAGCCAGTTGCCGCTGCAAGTCGAGCCGTCGTCCATCAGGTGAGCGAAGCTGGGTACCTGCCCACCCTTCTTGATCTCCTTCCCCTTCGGGGACTTGTAGTCGCGCATCGCGTACCCGTTGCACTCCTTGGCGACCATGTGGACGTCGGGCTCAGGCCCACCGCCGTAGTTCCAGGCGAGGTTGACGATCGGATCGGGGAATTCGCCGCCTTCCTTGTAGCGCTGCTTCAACGCTTGGAAGAGCCGGCCGTACATCCAGAGATCCGACCTGGCCTGTCCTGGTGGCTCGACAGCCTTGTAGCGCCACTGCATCCACCGACCGGAATTGACGATGGAGCCTTCCTTCTCCATGGATGCAGCAGCCGGAAGGGCAAAGACCTCGGTATCGATCTTCGTGGGATCGACACCCGGCCTCTTCCAGAAGTCCATCGTGTCGGTCTCCCAGAGATCGACCGCCACCATCCAATCGAGCTTCTCGAGGGCCTTGCGCTCTTTGAGTGCGTTCGGACCACCAACCACCGGATTCTGTCCGAAGCAGAGAAAGCCCTTGATCGCACCGTCGTACATGTTCTCGAACATGCCGATATGGGTGTAGATAGTGCCCTCATCGACCTTCGGCAGATTGTGGTAGTCGAACTCTTTGTCGTTGGGAGGGTGGTCACCCCAGTACGCCTTCTGGAAACTCTCCATGTACTTCGGCGTGTGCTGCCACCAGTTGGCCGACATATCGCCAAACGAACCCTTCGGGGTCCACTTGTCGAGGTATGCCTGCAGATTGCTATTGGAGGCGCGCGGAGTCTTCAGGTAGCCGGGTAGGATGTGGTAGAGCAGCGCGTAGTCGGTCGAGCCTTGCACGTTCGACTCGCCGCGCAGCGCGTTGATACCACCACCGGCAACACCGATGTTACCCAGCAGAAGCTGCAGCATCGCATAGCTGCGGACGTTCTGGGTTCCGACGGTGTGCTGTGTCGTTCCCATGGCGTACATGATCGTCGCCGACTTGCCGGGCTTGCCCGTTGCAGCGTACACCTTGGCGACCTTGTTGAAGGTCTCGACCGGCATACCGGTGATCTCGGATACCTTCTCCGGTGTGTACTGCGCGTAGTGTTTCCGCATCAGTTGGAGAACGCAGCGCGGGTCCTTCATCGTCATGTCCCGCTTGGGATCGCCGTCGCCGTCCTTCTCATGCACCCAGCTACTCTTGTCGTACTTCCTCGTCTTCGGGTCGTAACCCGTGAACAGCCCGTCCTCGAAGCCGAACTTGTCGCTGACTATGAACGTCGCGTCCGTGTAGTTCTTGACGTAGTCCTCGTGATAGAGCTTGTTCTCGAGGACGTAGCTCATCAAGCCGCCCAGGAACGCGATATCGGTGCCCGAGCGCAGCGGTGCGTAGATGTGGGCCTTCGACGAGGTCCGCGTGAACCTGGGGTCGACGTTGATCAACGTTGCTCCGCGGTCGACCGCTTTCATCACCCACTTAAAGGACAGAGGATGATTCTCGGCGGCATTGGAGCCGATGATCATGATGCAGTCTGAGTTCTGGAGATCAGTCCAGTGGTTGGTCATTGCTCCTCGACCGAAACTCTGCGCCAGACCGGCGACAGTGGCCGAGTGTCATATACGGGCCTGGTGTTCGACGAATACCATCCCGAGCGCACGCATCAGCTTTCCGTACAGGTAGCACTCCTCGTTATCCAGAGCAGCGCCGCCCAAACCGGCAATTGCATGCGTGCGATTGACGACCCGTCCCTTGGAGTCCTTCTCGGTGAAATACTTGTCGCGGGTCGCCTTGATGCGATCGGCGATCGTGTTGATCGCCCAATCCCAGTCCTTCTCCTCCCACTTGGTGCTGCGCGGGGCTCGGTAGAGGACCTTCTTCAGGCGCCGATCGCTGGTGGCAACCTGGAAGAGGGCTTGCCCCTTGCAGCAGAGAGATCCCTTATTGATCACATGATCAGGATCCCCTTCCACGTTGATCACAGCCCCGTCGCGTGCGGAGACGATAAGGCCGCAGCCCACCCCGCAGTACGGGCAGATCGTCGTGGATTCCTTCGCGTATTTGGTCTTGAACTCCTGGGCATAGGCAGCCGACGGTCCCAAATCGAGACCGAGCCTCGATAGGACCCCACCGGCAGCCACAGTTCCCGAGGCAGCCAAGAACCCTCTCCTCGAAAGTTTCACCATAGATCACTCCTCATGTTAAGGACTTACGTCCGTGACCCCCACTCCGTACAACACCCTTGGCCTTTGCAGCCAAACCGCCGGCACATGCCATCGACCTGACAGGAAGGTCAAGCAACCGGGTCCGTTCTTGCCTCCGCGCCACGACCGACGCGTCCCTGCCGCCAGCCCTGGTCCTCGGCAACCATGCACAAATGAAACGTGCCCACATCTTCCAGTAAGAAGTCCGCCTGGTGGTCTTCGGACATACCCCGTTCGTCGGCTGCCCGAAGATATCCCTTGCAGACCTCACAAACATCTATCCTGTAGCCGTTCAGACCCTCAATGGTCAGATAGCCCAGCTTCTCGTGGTCCCTATTGAGGCAGAAGGCGCAGGTTATCCGCAGGAAGAGCCACTGGATATCGCAGAGATCACACCAGAGGTTGCGCTGGCCCTCTTCGCGTGAGTAGTTGCCCAGCCGTGGAGCTCCCCCACAGCAGGGACATCCGGCAGTCATCTTGGCTTCGGGCTCTGCCGGTTGGTGGGCTGTCAGGAACTCACCCAATCGATGGACGAACGGGCGCGCCAACTGGCGTCCTGCCCACTCCATCTGATCGGCCGCCAGCTTCGCTCTGGTGCCAACGGCTTCGAGGTCCTTCAGATCACCCTTACAGGCCGCCGTGAACCAACGTTCCACATCCGCATGAAGGCCTTCCTCATGGTTTCGGTCGGATGAGCGATACGAACCCAACCACTCCGCCAGGCCTTCCGAGATGGCCTTGGCCGGTGTCACAGCATCCAGGAAGCTACCGACCGCTTTGGAGAGGAGTTTCTGCTTAGGAAGTGGCGTGATGACGGTGGCAAGCGGGTGGTTGCCACTAATGGATCCAACGAGCTGCTCAGAAGTGGGTTCAGGTTGCGGATAGGAGGCACGTATCTCAGGTAGGATGGACTCCCGCCAATCGAGCAACCTCGATTCCAACATCACATGGTCTGGCGAGACGCCCGGCTTCCCATCCAGAGCGGCAAGCCTGCCGGCAGATGACCCCACACTCACACCCCCTCTTGGGCAACCCTACTACAGGAGAGTAATTCTCATAACAAATTCGATTCAGAATAAGAATTACTTGGATTGCGTCTGACCGCAAGTCCGCCTCTAGGACACCCAGGGCATTGTTCCGGGTCGGTGAGATCAGGTCAAGCACAAATCAGGTATCCAATCGCTGTAACCTGCCTATTTTGGCATAATATACGGCGACGGGCCGGCTCATTCCGACGGTCTGCCGGAGGCCCCAGGATGCCGGCCACCGGGTTGAGCGTTCGCCATCTGAACAACTGCGCAGCTCGTAGGTCTCGGGTTCCTTCATATCCTGAATTCGGGCGCGGTCTGGATTCCCTCCCTAT
>JAUWTE010000042.1 GCA_030609765.1 Acidobacteriota bacterium | reverse complement strand
GCTTCGGGATGAACGGCTCCATCGCCATGCGTAGCAGCCCCGAAGGGCCAAGCAACCCCGAGGCGGCAAAGCGCAATGGGTGGGCCGGAATCTCGCACAGTTGCCGGCCGCGGTACAGGAAGCGGTGCTTCGAAGCGCTGTCAGCCGAGATCCGCTCGTCGGCGAGGCCCGCCTCCGCGAGCAGATCCTGGAATTCCGGCTCGTTGTCGAGAAAAGTGCCTGGGCCGGCCTCAATCAGCCAGCCCTCGCGCTGCAAGCTCAGCGCCTTGCCTCCCGCCTGGCCCTCCTTCTCGAGCACCAGGACCTCGAGGCTGAGCTCCTTCTCGGCAGCGGTGCGAGCCGCGGCGTGCGCGGCCGCGAGTCCGGAGATTCCGGCGCCAACTACAACCAGCCGCTTAGACTGCATTTCTCATCGTGGTTCGTCGGGGGGGATCAGTAGAATCGTGCCAGGGAATGCGAGCGCGGGCGCGGGCTCATACCGTGCGGCTGAAGACCTTGCCATCGTTGTCTTTGTGCTTTTCTCGCCAGTAGCGATCGAAGCAGAGAGCGAGGTTGCGGACGAAAAGCTCTCCGACGGCAGTAGCTTCGATACATCCGTTGTCCAGTCGCACCATCCCTTCGATCTCGTGAACACGCAGCTCCTCGAGGTCCGGTGCGAAGTAGTCGCGGAAGTCGATTTCGTATCTCTCCTGCACCGCCGAGATGTCGACGCGAAAATTGCACATCAGTTCGTGGATGACGTGGCGCCGGATCTCGTCATCGTCGTTACGCGCGACGCCGCGTGCCACGGGCAGCCGCCCGGCCTCGATCAGATTCTGGTATTCGGAGAGCTTCTTGACGTTCTGCACGTAGGCACCTCGAACGTCCCCGATGGCAGAGACTCCTAGACCGACCACGTCAGGTGCCGGAATCACCGTGTAGCCCTGGAAGTTGCGGCGCAGGCGATGCTCACGCCGGGCACGGGTCAGCTCGTCGTCCGGCGCAGCGAAATGGTCCATCCCGATGGGCTCATAGCCCGCCGACAAAAAGCGCTCGCGCGCGATCCCGTAGAGCTCGAATTTGACGTCACGGCTAGGTAACGCCTCCTTCGGAATCTGGGTTTGGTGACCACGAATCCAGGGCACATAGGCAAACGAGTAGACTGCCGCCCGGTCGACACCGATATCGATGACCTGCTCGACAGTACGCTCGAAGGAGGCCGGATCCTGGTGCGGTAGCCCATAGATCAGATCGACGTTGATGCCGCGGAAGCCGAGTCGCCGGGAGTTTTCGATCAGGTGGACGGTTTCCTCCAGTGACTGCTCGCGCCGAATGGTCTTTTGCACCCGCGGGGTGAAGTCCTGCACGCCGACCGAGATGCGGTTGAAGCCGTGCCCGGCGAGCACCTCGAGATGCTCGACGGTCGTCACCCGTGGGTCGACCTCGATAGCGAGCTCGGCGCCCTCGACAACCTGGAAGTGACCAAAGAAGAACTCCAGGAGGGAGGCAAGCTCCTCGGGCGGATGATACGTGGGGGTTCCTCCGCCGAGATGCAGCTGCGCAATGCCGCGGCGGTCGGGCAGACGCTCTGCGACGAGGCTGATCTCGCGGCGCAGCCAATCGAGGTACGGAAGGGTGCGCTCACGCTGCATCGTGGCAATAACGTGGCAGCCACAGAACAAGCAGCGCTCTTCGCAGAAAGGCAGGTGGATGTAGACGGAGAGTGGGTCGCCCGGCAAACGATTCGCCTCCGCGAGTAGGGTCTCGTAGGCATCCGGGGTGATGCTATCGTCGAACTCCACGGCGGTCGGATAGCTCGTGTAGCGCGGCCCCGGGAGGTCGTAACGGGCCAGCAGATCCGCGGTAACCTCGCGGGCAACCGGTCGCTCATCTGCGCCCGGGCTGAACTGCGATCGGTCGCTCAACATCCATCTCCTGATCGGCGCACAACTTCAACGAGCGCCTCAACGCTCGCTATCGGCGTGGTCGGCAGAATCCCATGCCCCAGATTGACGATGTGGCCCGTGGCCGGAACCTGCTGCAGGAGCTCCGTGGCGGCAGCGGTGGTCGCCTGCGGGCCCGCGAGAAGAATCGCGGGGTCGATGTTCCCCTGAATCGCCGTCGTGGCCGGGATACGCTCCCTTACGCTCTTCAGATCGATGCGCCAGTCGAACGAGAAGCCATCGGCGGGAAGGTCCAGAGTCTCTTCAACCAAGTGGGGCGCCTCTTGCACGAAGAGAATGCGCGGCACCCCGGCCTCGCTCACCGCGTCGAGCAATGCCCGCAGATGAGGTTTGACGATCCGATTCCAATCGCCCGCGGAGAGCAATCCAGACCACGTCTCGAACACCTGCACGGCGTCTGCGCCTGCCCGCGCCTGAGCCACCAGGTATTTCGCGGAGAGCTTCACAAGGCGGCCCAGCAGGTTGTCGAGCAATTCCGGATCACGAAAGGCCATGCTGCGCAGCGCCGGGAAGCCGCGCTTGCCATGCCCCTCGACCAGATACGCAGCGAGGGTCCAGGGACCGGCTGAAAACCCCAAGAGTGCGACGTCATCGCTGAGCTCCGCTTTCACTCGCTCGAGCGTCTCGATGACCTCGGGAGCGATTGCCTCACTGGGTGGGTCGGGGAGCCCCTCGATGTCGGCCACAGACCGTAGCGGGTTCTCGATCACGGGCCCTGGGGCGAAATCGACGTCGATGCCCAGCGCCGCGACGGGACTCATGATGTCGGCGAAGACAATTGCCGCATCGAGAGGAAAGCGTCGCAGCGGCATCATCGTCACTTCGGCGGCCTCTGCGGGCCGCGAGCAGAGCTCGACAAAGCTGAGCCGGCGACGCAGTGCCCGGTACTCGGGCAAATACCTGCCCGCCTGGCGCATGATCCATAGGGGTCGGCGCTCAGTCGGCTCGCCGCGCAATGCCCGCATTAGAAGCTGGTTCATGTTTGTTCTTCCGGCTCGCTCGTGAATCGGTATCCCATGCTGCCGATCCGATGAAGGTGGCGAGGCGCATCGGGGCGCGGCTCAAAACGACGCCGCAGCCTGCGCACAAGCTCCTCGAGGGCGCGCGACGATGGGCGTACCTCGTGCCCCCAAACGGCGTCGGCGATCTCCTCACGCGTGACCACAGTGCCATCCCGCTCTGCCAGCAAGCTCAGGATGGCCGCCTCCTTGTGGTCCAGCAAATGCGCGGCGCCATCCCATGCACGGGCGTTGTAGGAACGCAGGTCGACCTCGTTGCCTCCGAATCGAATGACGACGCTCTCGACGCTCTCTCCAGCTCTCCACAGCCGCCGTCGCAACAATGCATCCACACGCAGCAGGAACTCGCGGAGCTCGAACGGCTTGGCCAGATAGTCGTCTCCACCTTCCTCGAGGCCATGGATGCGATCCGCGGGTGCATCACGAGCTGTGAGGAAGAGAATCGGCACATTGTTGCCGCCCTCCCGCAGCTTGCGGCAGATCGTGAATCCATCCATTCCGGGCAAGATCACGTCGAGCACGATGAGGTGGAAGTCGCCGTTCTGTGCGACCTCGAGGGCCTCAGTGCCCTCCCCTATCGCCTCGACCTCGTAGCCGTCGGCTACGAGGTTCTCGCGGATACTGGCCGCCAGGTCGACATCGTCCTCGACCAGGAGAACGCGAGGGATCACTTTGGGCTCAGACATTTTGGTCAGCCTCCACGAGCGCCTCTTCCAGGGCCGCAGCTAGCTCATCCAGGTGGCGCTCCTGATGTGCCAAAGACAAGAAGCCGACCTCGAAAGCCGACGGTGCCAGATAGATGTTGCGCTCGAGCAGCGAGTGAAATACCTGCCGATACCGATCCGCCCCGTTGGAGTCAAACTGTCGCGGACTCCTCGGCGCCGGGCCGCCCTGCGTGCACAGCCAGAAGACCGAACCCTGCCGCACGAGTTGCACCGGCATCGTCGCAGCGTCCAAGAGCGGTCGCAGCCGGGCCTCGAGCGCCTGCCCGAGACGTTCGAGCTGACGCCAACCATCGCTGGCCTCGAGGATCCGGAGAGTGGCCAGTCCGGCAGCCATGGCAACCGGATTCCCCGACAACGTACCGGCCTGGTAGACGGGCCCGTCCGGCGCCAGAACGTCCATGAGATCCCTGCGCCCAGCGAAAGCGCCAACCGGCAGCCCCCCGCCAATTACCTTGCCGAACGTCACCAGGTCTGGAGTGATTTCGTATCGACCGGCAGCACCGTCCGGACCCAGGCGGAAGCCGCTGATCACCTCATCGAAGATCAACAGGGCACCGTGCTTCTGCGTCTGCTCGCGCAAGGATTCGAGAAACTCGCGGCGCTGGATCAGGAGGCCGTGGTTCGCCGGCATCGGCTCGACGATGACGGCAGCAATCTGATCGCCTTCTCGGGAGAAGGTCACCTCGAGAGAATCCTCGTCGTCGAGATCGAGAACCTGCGTCAAGGAGGCGAAGTTGGCCGGCACCCCAGCCGAATCGGGTTGTCCGAAGGTCGTCAGTCCCGAACCGGCCGCGACCAGGAGATGATCGGAATGACCGTGATAACAGCCGGCAAACTTGATGATCCGGTCTCGGCCCGTAACGCCGCGCGCCAAGCGGATGGCACTCATCGTGGCCTCGGTGCCCGACGAAACGAAGCGCACCGCCTCGATCCCGGGATACGAGTCCACAACGAGCTCGGCGAGCTCGATCTCGGCACGGCACGGCGCCCCGAAGGTCGTCCCGTGTCGTGAGGCGTCGCAGACCGCCTCGACCACCTCGGGGTGGGCATGGCCCAGGATCAGAGGTCCCCACGAGCCTACGAAGTCGAGAAACCGGCGGCCATCGACATCGGTAAGCTCGGGTCCGCTGCCCTCGGCGAAGACGATCGGATCGCCACCCACGGCCCGGAAAGCCCGGACCGGCGAGCTCACTCCCCCGGGAATGCAGCGCGTGGCGCGCTGGAACCACTCTCTGGACGCTTCGCTGCCGCTCACAGCCACCCTCTCTGCAAGGCCTCACGGGCGTGGTACGAGATGATCACGTCTGCACCGGCGCGACGAATGGACTGCAGGTTTTCGTGAACAACTTTCGCCTCGTCGAGCCAGCCCTTCTCGGCCGCCGCCTTCACCTGAGAGTACTCACCTGAAACGTTATAGGCGGCCAGCGGCAGATGGGTATTGTGACGAACAGCACGAATGACATCCAAGTAGGCGAGCGCGGGCTTGACCATGAGCATGTCCGCTCCCTCGGCCTCGTCCAGCGCGGCTTCCTTCAACGCTTCGCGGACGTTGCCGGGATCCATCTGGTAGCCCTTACGATCGCCCTCGCCTGGTGCGGAGTCAGCAGCCTCGCGGAACGGCCCGTAGTAGGAGGAAGCGTACTTCACAGCATAAGACAGAATCCCCACATCGCTGAGACCATCTCGATCGAGAGCGTCACGAATGGCCGCGACACGCCCATCCATCATGTCGGAAGGTGCAACGAAATGAGCGCCCGCACGAGCGTGTGCCACCGCCACCTCGGCCAGCCTCGCTAGCGTCGGGTCGTTCGCGACGGTGCCGCTCTCCAGCAAGCCACAGTGGCCGTGATCGGTGTAGGCGCACAGGCAGACGTCGGTGAATATCACCAGCTCGTCGTCATACTCACGCCGCAGTGCCGAAAGGGCACGCAGCACCGGATCTTCGGCGAGTGTCGCGCCGCTGCCGTTCTCATCCTTGTGCTCTTCCGCGGGCAGGCCGAATAGCAGAACCGCCCGGATGCCGAGCTTCATGTCGTCGGCCACCTGCCGCAGGAAATCGTCGTGGCCCAATCGACTGATTCCAGGCATGGAGGAAATTGCCTCTTCACCTCGAGCGTGATGTAGCAAGAAGTGCGGCATCACGAGCTGGTTGGCACGCACCGCGGTTTCCCTGACCATCGACCGGATGGCAGGCGTGCGCCGCAGACGGCGAGGCCGGATCCGCCCAGACGTCAGTCTCCCACTCGAATCGTTTGGTGTCATGTGATCACCTCCAATAGTCCATCCAGATCTCGCCGGCTGGCCTGGCCGGCAACTTGCAGCCCAGCAGCGCGTGCGGCTGCCGTCGTTGTCGGGCCGATGCTGATCACCTGCGCCGAAGCCGGCACATCGGCTCGGGCCAGCAGACCCTTCACAGCCGATGGGCTGGCCACCAGAATCACGTCAACTCCTTCACCTGCAAGATCTGTGCGTGGATCTTCGGGTGGCGCCGGAACCGTTCGGTAGACGGCGAACCTCAACACCTGAGCACCGAGCGGCTCGAGGACCTCCTCGAAACCCCGGCGCCCGCCCTCGGCCGCCGCTACCACGACGGTAGTAAGCGCGTCGGCCGGCTGACCCGCATGCCAATCGGCCAGATCCTCGGCGAGCGACCGGCCCGTACCCTGACCGGCAACCAGATCGACGCGTCCCCAGCAACTCCAGGCGGCCTCCGCCGTTCGAGGCCCTACCGCGGCAACGCTCACGTTGGCAGGAAGCTGCGCCTGCAGGAGCTCCTGGGCGCGCAGCACGCCGCGGCGCGATGTCACCGCCAGCCACGAGGCACCATCCAGGGCCTGCCTGAACTCCTTCGCCAGGGTTTCGCCACCGATCGGCTCGCAGCGTATGCAAGGAAACACGATCGGCCGCGCGCCGATGCTGCGAAGACGCTTGGCCCAGCGCGCGCTGTCCTCAGCGCTGCGTGTCAACAGTATGGTTTTGCCCTCGAGCCGATTCATTTCGTCCGAGTCCTTTCCGAGAGAAGATCCCAGGCCCGATCAGCAAGGCCCTCCGCGTCATCACCGTCATCGTGAATCGTCACCATAGTGTCGTCGACCATCAGGGCCACGTGGAGCGAGAGACGGTCCGACTCGAGTACCTCACACCAGGCACCGAACGGAAGATCACAACCGCCCTGCACATGTCCCAGAAGGCGCCGCTCGGCCTGCAGCGGGCGCGCCGCGCCCTCATCGTGGATAAGGGCAAGAACCTCGCGGAGCTCCGCGTCCCCAGCACGGCATTGCACGGCAATCGCTCCCTGCCCAGGCGCCGGCACGAACAGGCGCGGGTCCAGCCGTGCTTCATGAAGATCGCCTCGGGCAACGGCGCTGCTCGTTGCCGGGTTGCGGTCGAGACGAGCCAGCCCCGCCGCCGCCAGGATAATGGCGTCAGCCGGTCCCTCACGCAGCTTCGCGAGGCGCGTCGGTACGTTTCCCCGCAGCGGCAATAGCTCGATGTCCGGACACATGTCCTCGATCAGTGCCCGGCGACGGGCGGAACCGGTGGCAACGCGACTGCCCGACCGGAGGTTGAGGATAGGGCGGGCTGGGTCGACGCTCTCCGGTCGTGCGACCAGACAATCGGCAGGGTCGAGGCGCTCGGGAATGGCAGCTATCACCAGATCCTCCGGCGACATCGACGGCAAGTCCTTGTAGCTGTGCACCGCAATGTCGATCCGGTCCTCGAGCAAGGCCGCCTCGATCTCGCGAACGAAGATGCCCGCAGTCCCGATTTCGGCAAATCGCGAGCGCTGGTCGCGATCGCCGGCTGTCCGGATCTCATGGATCTGGATTTCGTGGCCGACCGCCTCGAGCTTGCGGGCCACATCCTCACTCTGGGTGCGCGCCAGCGCGGAGCCACGGGTTCCTAGACGAATCACGACACTTTCTCGTCGACCGCGGCGCTGGGGCTGTCCGCCGCCGGCGAGGGTCGCTCCTCGGAGTGAGCCAAATTCTCCACCTCGCGCGCCAGGCTTTCATCAGCAGCACCGAAAAAGGTCTCGACGGCCCTGAACCCCGCCTCCTTGGCAAGTGCGCGCAGGCCGACCGTGGGACCGTGGGCCATGCGGCGGGCTAGCGTCTGTGCCCAGCGTCGCACCTCTTCACGCCGGCCTTCGTCGAGCTCCGGGAGGTGCCGCACGAAGAGACGTTCGACGCCCTCCAGGGCCGTCGCACGGTAGCGCTCCTGCATGGCAGCGAACATGGGGCCCAAGGCAGAATCGAGCAGCTTGCGGTTCAAGTGAACGAGCGCCTGGTCCACGATGTCGCGAGCGGCGGCGGCATGCTCCAGTCGGCGCGATCTGTGCTCCTCCGCCTCGTGCAGGATTCCGTCGAGGCCAATCCGTCGTAGTCCGACCGCGGTGGCGTCCTCCGCCTCAACGTCGGGGGGATTGGCCATATCGATCAGCAGAGGAGCGTGCCCTGGGTCGGAGCGACCGGCGAGCATCTCGAGGTCGGCTCGCCCCAGCACGGCCTCGGGAGCGCCGGTGGCGAGGATCAATACTTCCAGAATGTCTGTACCGCGGCCAATCTCCTCCAGGCCACGCGCTTCACCACCGAACTCTCGGGCCAGATTCTCGGCACGGTCCCGACTGCGGTTATAGACGATGAACGGGGTTCCTTTCTCGCTGAGCTCGCGGGCGCAGCGTTCGGTCATCGGCGAAACGCCCACGAGACCGACCGTTGCGGCGGGGTTGCTGAGCTTGTCCCGAGCATGTTGGATGGCGATCTCAGCGAGTGACAGCTTCCCGGATCCGAGTGAGGTCGCACGACGTGCCCGCTTGGCGGTCTTCCAGGCCTCTTCGTAGACTCATTCCGTGCGTGGGCCGTTGATACCGAGGTCCCGCGAAAGCTGCAGTGCGGTGCGCATTTGGCCGACGATCTCGGTCTCGCCAACCAGGGACGAATCGAGCCCCGCCGCCACCAGGAAGAGATGCTCCACAGCTCCCTCTCCTGCCCACATGTTGAAGGTTCGCTCGGCCTCCCCCGGGCCGGGCTCACGCCCCACAATCGCCGCGAAGATACGTGGACGATACTCGCTCAGAGGCACATTGGGCTCGCTCACGAAGACCACCTCGACGCGATTGCAGGTGGCCAAGTAGACCAGCTCCCGGGCGCCCACTACCTCGCAAATTCCGGAGAGTGCGCCTTGACGCTCTTCGACCGGGATGGTGAACGGCACCAGGTCGGCGGATTGTCCGGCTCCTCGCCGAATCCCGAGCAAACCAATTCTGTCCATCTGTTCCTTTATGCCTTCCGTGCACGGGCGCGTCGGATAGCGTCTTGCCGAGCCCCGAGGAGTTCAGGGTAGAACAATCCCCAGAGCCAAATGTTACAGGAATGTCATGGGAGGAACTTTTCCTAGAAGGAGTGGCCTGCATTCCTCACTACGGTTCGTCTCAAGGGCGCGGAGAGGTCCGCGCATACAAGGCGCGCGCAGGCAGGGGGACGAAGGCGTACTTAAAAAGTACGTCGAGGACACCGACCCAGCGCAACGATGTAGGCGCCGGCCTCCCCGCACCCGCAGCAGAAGCGTTGTGAGGTTTGCAGGCTTAATTATGGACTGTCAGGGTTATCCGCCGCGAGCCGGGCGAGCGACTCCAGGATCGCGGGATGATCGCTGGTGGCGGGAACGCGCAGGAAGTGGGTCCCGCCGGCGGCGAGAAACGCCTCTTTTCCCCGGATGCCGATCTCTTCGATCGTTTCCAGGCCTTCGGTGAGAAAGCCCGGGGTCATGACGGCGAGGCGGCGAACACCCTTCGCCGGCATTCTCTCCAGCAGGTCGGCTGTCGCCGGAGTCAACCAGCGCTCGGGCCCGAACTTCGACTGGTAGCAGAGAGTGGCGCGCGTGGGGTCCCATCCGAGGTTTTCGATGATCGCGTCGGCCGTGCGCGCGCAGTCCCGGCTGTATTGCTCACCCTCGCGTCGATCGTAGCGGGCCGGAATGCCGTGAAAAGACAGCAGCACGTGCTCGGGCTCCCAGGATTCGCCCTGCAAAGCTCGCCGGAAACATGCAGCGCTGGCCTCTACATATCCTTGGTCGTCGGGCTCCAGAAGCGCCACCCGCAGTCGGTCATCGATACCCAGGCCACGAGCCAGAAATTCGGCCTCATCGACGACCGTGCCTGTCGTCGAGCTGGTGCGCTGGGCATAGAGGGGCAGAACCACGATTCCCGCTCCTTGATGCCTTTGTCCTTCCTCCAAGCAGGAGGCGAGCGATGGCTGGCCGTATCGGTAGGCCCATCGCACCTCCGTGCGAGAATCAACCAAGCTCTCGAGGCCGGCAGCTATGCGCTGGGTGTCGACCTCCAGAGGTGAGCCTTCGGCCGTCCAAATCCCACGATAGAGCTCAGCCACCCGCCGGGGCCGGCTCTTGAGGATGATGCCGTGCAGAATGGGCTTCCACAGCCACGCTGGAAAATCGATGACCGCCGGGTCGGAGAGGAACTCGGCCAAAAAGGAACGTACGGCCTCGGGAGACGGCTCCCGTGGCGTTCCCAGGTTGACCGGAATGACAAGGCGTTTGTGTGAGGTCACATCTTCCCTATTGGCTCAGCACCAGGCAGCAAGGCCATCTGCCCGGGGAAGGCCCAATTAGAACCTGTTGCGGCGACGATCACTCCAGGATGGCACAATCATAGCTTCCAGATCTCATCGTCGGCCGAGCCACAAGGCAGAAAATGAAACAGCGCCCCGCATATGACCAGAAGCTGGCCGGGATGCAGGACGACACCCTGCTCGTGGTGTTGAACCCGGATGCACGAGCTTTCGTGCGGCAGCTCGCTGCGACGTACCGGTTTAGCTTTCAAGAGCTGCGCATGGTGTCGCAGGCCGGGCGCGACCTCGAGATGTGGCGAGAGGCGAGCCTGCGGGAACTGTGGGAGCAGGCGGAGGCGACCGTCTCCGGCGAGGGCAGGGAGCGCAAGAAAGCTCTCTTGCGGGAGCTGGACTGCCGGCTTGCAGCGCTGGCGAGCAGCGAGAAGACGTACCCGGATGATCCGCTCAGGGGGCCTGCCCACCGTACCGTTCGTCTCGAAGAGAGCACCACTGAGCGCGCACTCTTCGGCCGCTGCGCCGCATATTCCGACAGGACCGTTTGCTGCGGCCTCCACACCATCGACGCGGTAATGGGCTGCCCCTTTTCCTGCAGCTACTGCACGATACAGACCTTCTATGGCGACGTGGCCGAAATGCAGGCAGACCTGGCGGATCGACTCCATGAGATCGAGTTGCAGCCCGATCGCCTGTACCACATCGGAACCGGACAGGCATCGGACTCCCTGGTCTGGGGAGACCGCGGCGGCATCCTCGAGGCCTTGCTGGAATTCGCTGCCGAAAACCCCAACGTGCTGCTGGAGTTGAAAACGAAGTCCGACAACGTCGACACGCTACTGGCCCGCGAGATTCCCCGCAATGTTGTCTGCAGCTGGTCGCTCAACACAGACACGATCATTCGCAACGAGGAGCACGGAACCGCGTCGCTCCGCCGGCGACTGCTGGCAGCTCGGTCCCTGGCCGAGAGCGGCACTCGCGTAGCCTTCCACTTCCACCCGATGGTCCACTACCACGGCTGGCGTGACGAATACGGCGATGTCGCCGCCTCCCTGGTTTCTGATTTCGCTCCTTGTCAGGTGGCCTTCATCTCAATGGGCTCGATGACCCTGATCCGGCCCGTCGTTCGGCAGATCCGCAAGCGCGGCGGCGAAACAAAGATCCTGCAGATGCAGATGGTCCCCGACCCGCACGGCAAGCTGACCTATCCCGAGGAGCTGAAGGTCGAGATGTTCCGCCATCTGTACAGCGCCTTTCGCCCATGGCAGGAGGACGTCTTCTTTTACCTCTGCATGGAAACGGCGCCCGTCTGGGAGGCGGTACTCGGTCGCGCCTATGCGACCAACGAGCTGTTCGAGCAGGATTTCGCCCGCCGCTGTCTGTCGAGCTGAGCCGGGGAGCGCTCCCGGGCCGCGGCCACTGGATCCCGAAAGTTCTGCACCGCGATACGACAGAGCCCGCGATTATCCCTTGACATGGTGTAATATATTTCATACATTATGTATGAATTCATTTACGCCGAGTCGCACCCCAGGAGCAACAGTGAGGAGACCGAGATGACTCAATTGAGAAAGCGGGCGATGTGGATCGTGGCGATCTGGATGGCCGTAGCCGCCGGGTTTGTAGCAACATTCTTCTCCTCCGGCGGGGTCGAGACATTCGCAGACGGCAGCGTCAGGGTTGGAGCAGGAGCGATCTTTCTGGCAATCGGCGTTTTCGGGACCCCGATCATGCTGTACCTGACGCGTGCCCGGGCCGGTGCCGAGCATATCGTCGCCGACGAGAGAGATGACAAACTGGCCCGCAAGGCCAACCTCATCGGCCTGACGACGGTTGCCTTGTACGTCTTTCT
>JAUWTE010000303.1 GCA_030609765.1 Acidobacteriota bacterium | reverse complement strand
CTTTCATCCCGACGCAGACTGACATTTTCGCTGCCTCGGTTGCCGGTGCCGCGCTGACCAATTTCTTCAGCTTCTACGGGGCCATCCACTGGAACATCGGCATGCCCGAGACACAGCATTTCGAGACGGGTCAGGGCCGAATGGACGTGCCCTATTGGGAGGACATGGAGGCCTACGCCCGCAACTCGCCGGTGATCCACATCATGGATTTGGAAACTCCCATGCTCCTTTTCTTCGGTGACGAGGATGGGACCGTCGACTTTCGTCAAGGCGTCGAGCTCTATAACTACGCCCGTCGTGCCGGCAAGTTTTTGGTCATGTTGGTGTACGCCGGGGAAGGCCACAGCGCCCGTCAGAAGAAGAACCAGGTCGACTACCACCATCGCGTTCTCGACTGGTTTGACCACTTCCTGAAGGGGGATCCGGCGCCGCCATGGATCAGCGATGGGGTTAGCGTCATCGACCGTGACAAGGAGGTGGAGCGGCTGAAGCAGGACTGAGCTCCGGCCAACCACCGCCTCATCTGCCGGGTGTATGACCAAGGCTCGCTTTGACCGGTCGTGCGCGCAGGTGGCTGCTACGGCAATGCCCTCGGACGTCCCTCGGTTCTGCCGAGATGAGTAGCACGAGATGATTCTGTTAGCCTGGTTGCTGTGTACATATGTACCATGGTACATACTGGAGCCATACGGGGCGGAATGATCGAGGAGTCAGTGTGAGTCGAGTCCAGACGGGGGTCAGGGTCGAAAAGAGCCTGCTGAAGGTGTTGAAGGCTCTGGCCGAGTACGAGGAAGTGTCGCTTGGTGCCCTTCTGGAGCGCATCGTGCTGAGCTCGTTTGCGGGCGACAGCACGTTCGACGAGGACACTCTGGAGAGGATCGCGGATCTCAGCCGCGTCTATGGCCTCGATCTCGGGATGGCGGGCGAGGCGAGGGAGGCTTCTGCTGCGCCCGAACGCGACGCTCAGGAAACGGCGCAGGACAGCACTTTGTCCGGGGCGCTCGACGGTCTTTCGCGCATGCTCGGGGTGGACGACTGAGCCTCGTTGCCGAGTCTGCCCGGGTAGGTGGCAATACCCGTAGGCATTCCGGGAGTATTACAATGCAGCCTCGGTCGTTTCGTGTGCCGCATCCTGTCGGATTTTCGCCCTGGGTTGAATCATGCTGTTTCGAGCCATTATCTGGGTAGTCGCCATCTGGCTGGCGATGTCCGCGCTCCGCTCCATCATGGAGGGCACGGCGAACCTGGGTTCACGGCAACGACAAGCGCGGCCGCCGGTTCCGGGCCGGCGCAAGAAGGCGCTTGCGACCTTGGGGCTCAGTGAGGGGGCGAGCAAGGGCCAGATTCGTGAGGCCTACCGGCAGCTCGCCAAGAAATACCATCCCGACAGGGTTGCCCATCTGGGCCCGGAGCTTACCGAGCTGACCTCGGAGAAATTCAAGGAAATCTCTGCAGCGCACGACGTGCTGACGGGAAAGGGTAGGCGAGGATAGCTGGGAGCGCGGATTTAGCCGGCAACCCCCTGTGGACCACGCAAAACGCGCGCGGGCAACATGAAGATGGCCCTGAGCAGCTCGAACACCGAGTCGACCGTGATGCCGATCAAGCGGAAAGGAAGCAGCAACAGCCAGACGAATGGGTAGGCGATCAACGCCAGGAGCGCGAGCGGCCAGCAGAAAACCAGGAGAATCAGCCACAACAAGAATTTGGTCATTTCGAACCACCTCTCTCACACTGCGTCATGATCTCAGGATCTACCTTATGATACGAGCCTCGAGGTACCTAGGTTTCTCGCTCATCGGGATCATCCCAGCGATTGTCCTGTCCGTCTCGGCTACGACTGCGACGCCAGAGCTATCACAGGATCCGAACAACCAGGTCCACACGATCCTCGACGTCGAGGACTCGCGACCAAGCTCCGATGAGGCCCTCAAACCGCTGCTGCAGGGTCTGAAGTCCGAGGATCCGCAGGTGCGTGGCGTCGCCGTACGCGCCCTCGGCCGGCTGGAGCGCGTTGAGTTGGTCCTGCCCATTGCAGAGATGCTGTCGGATGAGAGCCCGGCGATTCGCAGCCTGGCGGCCAACGCATTGGCTCAAGCCGCCTACCGAGGAGGGGCGCCCGCAGCCGCGATTCCGTTGCTCGCCGCAGTCTCTGAGGAAGAGGATCCGACCGTACGCGGCGCCATCGCCCAGGCCTTGGGTCGCTTGCATTACGCGACAGCCGATGAGGTGAGAGAGGCGGAGGCGGCGATGCTGGGGCTGGCAGTTGATGCTCCCCCGGTCACCCTCTTGGGTATCGCTCGCGGGTACGAATCGCTCGCGCGCCAGCAGTCCGCCGACACAGCGCTCTCCACGGCGAGTATCGCCAGGTTGCGGGAGCTCGCGTCGTACGGGGAATCTGCGGAGGTCATGCCTCGGCAGGCTCGCACCCTCGGTGCCGTTCGCGTGCGCCGCCTCGCCGTGGCCGCGCTCACCGCTGCTGGTGACAGCAACCTCGCTGTTTTGAGGGCTGCGCATGCGGATTCCGACGAGGAGGTCCGGCGGCTGGCCGCTGCGGCGGTCGCGAACCTTGCCCTTGGAGAGGCTGCTCGGGAGCTGAACTCCTACGGCTTGCGTGATAGCTCGCCCCGGGTACGCTACCAGGCGCTAGCTGTCTACGAACAGATCCTGCGGAAGAGTATGGGTTGCGGGCCGATCGTTGTGGCACTCGACGACCGCAGCCCCCACGTTGCACTTCAGGCCATCGACCTTGTTGGCGTCGGCTGCCCCGATCGGCGCGACCTCGAACAGTTGCTTCTTCACTATGTCAAGCGGATGGAGCTGGAGGAGTCAGATCCTTATGTTCTCGAGGCATGGCACCGCCCCGCTCACGCACTAGTGGCGTTGTCGCGCATTAACGCCGATGCGGCGGCAAAGGCGCTTCCATACTTCGTTTCCAGTCCTGTCTGGCAGGTACGCATGTACTCCGCGCGGGCTGCCGCCAATCTGGAGGCAGTCGCCTATCTCGAGGGGCTCGCGCTCGATCCTCACCCCAACGTCCGTGAAACGGCAATCAGCGCTCTGGCCGAACAGCGCGGCCACGCCCACGACTTGCTCTTCGTCGCGGCTCTCGGAAGTGATGACTATCAGTTGCTGATGACGGCAGCGAATGCGCTGGAGGGGTCCCCCGACGCCGCGTTGTTTCCCGCGCTGACGTCGGCGCTCGGGCGGATCACGGCCCAGCAACGCCAGACCTCGCGCGATGCGCGCCGTGCGCTGATCGATAGGGTAGGGGAGTGGGGCGATGCGAACTTCGCCGAGCTGCTCACGCCGTACCTTCGCGACTTCGACCCGGTGATCGCCGCGGCAGCCGCACGCATCCTCACCGCGTGGACTGAAGAGTCGCATCAGGCGGACCCACAGCTCCTGCCCAGGGAGCCGTTCCCTGCTTTCGAGGATCTCGTGTCCCTCGTGGGGGCGCGCGCGCTCATCGAGATGGATACCGGTGGAGTGATCGAGCTGCGGCTCTTTCCCTTCGAGGCCCCCACCAACGCCGCCCGCTTCGCCCGCCTCGCCCGGGCCGGCTACTACAACGGGCTGACGTTCCACCGGGTGGTGCCCAACTTCGTCGTCCAGGGAGGCAGCCCCGGGGCCAACGAATTCTGGGGCGACGGCCCCTTCACTCGTGACGAGATCACCGACCGCTCGAACCTCCGCGGCACTGTTGGGATATCGACGCGGGGCCGGGATACGGGCGATGGTCAGATCTTCATCAACCTGGTGGACAACGTCCGCCTCGACGACAACTTCACCCTCTTCGGGGAGGTGGTCAGCGGCATGGACGTCGTCGATGCCGCGCTGGAAGGCGCGACGATGAAGAGCGTCACGATCGTTGATGGCGTGGGCTAGCCCGCTGGAAACCCCTACTCCCTGCGCTTGCCGGCGCAGGGCAACTCTCCCATGCCGGTGATCCACTTGCCGGAGATCGTATCGCCCTCGACCGTGCCATCGAAGGTCATCACCATGCCGCCATCTCCCATGGTGCGCTCGAAGCTGAGCTTGTCGCCATCGACGAGGATATTCGTCATCTTCATCTCCATACCCTGGCTCGCCCACACGCCCGTGAGCTCGCCGTCTTCCATGGAGATGGTCATGGTGGCGGGCATCTGATCGCCCTGGAACTCGGTCTCCATATCCCACGTGCCCAGTACGGCCTTCTCCGCTTCATCTTGAGAAGGCTCGCCAGCCCCTGCCGCGATTGCCACAACCGGGACGATTAGGGCCATGAAGAAACAAACCGCCAACGCCTTGTTGTTACTGCGCATCAGCCTCGCTCCTTGAAGATCAGGTTTCTTG
This sequence comes from Acidobacteriota bacterium, assembly GCA_030609765.1. Classification (GTDB taxonomy): domain Bacteria; phylum Acidobacteriota; class UBA890; order UBA890; family UBA890; genus CALAKE01. The sequence goes on along the minus strand of JAUWTE010000303.1, from coordinate 431 downwards.
CTGTGAGAGCCGTTTCCCTCCTCCGAGGTCTCCGGGCCTCCTGCGTGCTCCTATCAGCATGATCCAGATGCATCGCAATCGGCAAGGGAGAGGACGAGACTGTTGCCCGACTCGCCGGCCGCGCATAAGCTCAGGGGCGCAAGCACATCCCATGCGATATCCCTGAGGGGGGAGACATGACCGCCGAACTGATGACAACCGAGGAGCGCATCCGCACGGTATGCCTGTTGCTGATTACAACCGTGGTTGTCGGCGCGGCGTTGTACTGGCTGAGCCCGGTGATGATCCCGTTCGTGCTCTCGGTGTTCTTCGCCCTGGCGCTCTCGCCAGTGGTGGACTTTCAGGTCGAGAGACTGCGGATGCCCCGCGGCCTTGCAGTCCTCGGAGCCTTTCTCTTGGCGCTCGTCATTCTCAGCCTCCTCGGGTACTTG
>JAUWTE010000482.1 GCA_030609765.1 Acidobacteriota bacterium | reverse complement strand
CGTCGTAGGCGAGGCGAGGATCGCCATCCTTGAGCCGGCTCCGCACCTCGTTCGGGGTCAGGGGGAATACCGCCTCGTCCCAGGTCAGCTCGACATCGGCATACCCCACCGTGTTGATGGCGTACTCGGCGTTGAGCCCGTGGATGTCTTGAAGCTGATCCGCGATCCAGCGCGCCTTCGAGTTCCAGCCTTCAACCAGGGCTTCCTGGTCAAGCGCCACGTAGCGCTCGAGAGCGTAGACGAGCCCTATGATCTCCTCTTTCCCGACCTTCATGCCGCGTCCGAGGTTGCCGTTGGGGGGAGCGTGCAGGGTCGCCGCCTCGACGAGGTCTTTGCGGCCGGCGAGGATGCCCGTCGACTGGGGTCCCCTGATGCCCTTGCCGCCGCTGATCACCACCAGATCGGCGCCCGCCTCGACGAAGCGCGTCAGGTTCTCAGCCGGCGGCAGGTCCGATGCCATGTCCACCAGTACAGGAACTCCTGTCCGCTTGCCGATTTCGATAAATTCCTCGAGCATGATCACGTTCTCGTCATGCAACTCGGCGCCCTTCCTTGGGATGGGGGGGCCGAACTTCTTCTGCTTCTCGACCGCAACCAGAACAGCGATCATCGCCGTGTTGTCGTTGATCTTCGCGGCTACGTCTGCACGCGACGAGGCTTCCACTATGGTCATGCCCGCGGCTCGGTAGGCGCGATCGTAGCCGAAGCGGTGAGCAGTTTGGATCAGACACTCGCGCTTTGGCCACGTGGGGTGCGGCAACGCATCGATCTTCTCGGGATCGGTCCCTGTCAGACAGGCGGCCGCACCGATGATCATCGCTGAGAAAGCGCCGCATGTGACCAGAGCGGCCTCTGCGCCCATCAGTTCGGCCACGCGCCTCCCCGCCGCCGCGGTCAGCTCGTACATGTCGACGAAATAGTCGTTGGCCTCCACCATCGCCCGCATGACCTCGGGAGGCATCCGCGAGCCGCCCAGGTCCGTGAGATGCTCGTGGGCGCCGATGTGGGGCCGTACGTCGAGAAGGCGGGTGACGATGTTGTCGCGCAACGATGCCTCGGTCTTGGGCGCTCCGCTGAACAAGTCGCCGTCCGAGGAGCCCCCAACGGAACTGCCCGAGGAACTGCCCGAGGAGCCGCCCTGGGATATGCGGCACCCCGTACCGAGCGCCCCGGCGACGCCCGCCACAGCGGTCGTGCCGAGAAACCTGCGACGGCTCAGCGGGGAGGTCGGTGGTTCCATCCGGCGGTCTTCTTGTTGGCTCACGGGGCTATCTCCCATGCTGGTTTCTAGCTCGAGGTTCGTTGGCCGTTCCAGACGTTTGTTGGCCTTTGCAGAGGTTCCTTGGCTTTTCCATGCGACAGTTGGCGGGTCGGAGAGCGTGATGTGGTCACTCATGGCTTCTGACGTCGAGGTGGTAGATCGCCGTTTCCTCGCGGCCGGGGCTCATGATGTAGATGTACCCATTCGACAGTGCGAAGTGAGCCTCAGGCAGATCGAAGTCGGCTTCCACGCTGAAAAAGCCGATTTCCTCGCCGGTGCTGGACAGGCGCAGCAGCCCCGTCCGCTCTTGGCTCTGGATGTAGAGCCAGACCTCGCCGGATTCCGCCACGAGTAGGTGATGAATCAACCGGTAGTGCGTAGGTACGTTGATGAAGAAAGGCGGTGTGGAGGCCGCCTGCCGCTCTTCAAGGGCCGTGATCTTTTCCCTGGGAAATGGAACAGCGGTCGCCGGCGCCTCGAAGAACACTTCAGCTCCGGAATCGCTCTCTCCAGCGTCGCCCTCTCCGGCGTCTCTGGTAACGAAGACTCGCAGGTCATCGGAGACCGCCCACAGCACCGAGCCGTCAGGGAGGAAGTCATAGAGGTAGTTACGAGCCTGGGTCGGGTTGATGTAGAAGTCCACCCCCGGCTCGATTCCGGGGAAAAGCTCGCCGAGCAGGTAGGAGGCGAGGCGAGCTTCCTCCGTGCCATCCGCCGCTCTGTAGGTGAGCGACAAATCGGCACGCTCGCTGTTGATCCAGCTCCCGATCCAGCGCCCGTCGGGGAAGACACGCGGGTGATCGCAGAGAATTGTCTCGCTGAAGACGCGCCGGCTGCGCAGCTCGCCGGTGAGATCGAATACGGACATCGAACCTTCATCGAGCGCGAGAAGGCTGTCGCCATCCGCTCGGATCGCCATCAGGTGTTTGAACTGGCCGGGCGTCTCGCCCGTGCCGCCAAAGACAGCCAACAGGTCGCCCTGCGAATCGAACTTGCGGATGACATAGTCACCGTAGTCGAACACGTAGACGTTCCCCGCGTGATCGACCGTCAGGTCCCGTGCGGCGGTGAGTCCAGTCTCCCCACTAATCGTGATTAGAAGCTCGGGCGCCAGCGTGAGCTCGGGCGCCAGCGTGGCCTCCGGCGGGCTCGTGCCGATTTCGGGGCTGGTGCAGGCGCAAATGCAAATGAGGCCGGCGAAAGTGAGAAGCCTGAGAGGTAGCGGAGGTGGGAGAGGTCGAAGAGGTACGAGAGGTCCTGGGTTCACAGCATCGCTCCGGGTGGAGGGGGGCGTGTCTTCAGGTGGCCGGCCATTCTCTGCCAGGTAGAGGCGTAGCATAGGCCTGTCAGCGGTACAACCTGGCCGGACTGCCTGATGACTCCACGGTCGAAGCCAGCAGCAACCCCGGAGACGAACGCGGCGTGGTGAGCGTCGGGCTAGTCAGCTCTCAACGTGTTCGCTGGATCCAGACGGGTGGCCCTCTGCGCCGGAACCAGGTTCGCAACGAGCGCCACACCGGCAAGCACGAGCGGCACACCGATAAATGTCAGCGGATCTGTTGCGCTGATGCCGAATACGAGGGTGCCGAGCAGCCTGCTGACCGCGAAGGCGACTAGAAGACCGACGGCGATGCCGGCTGCGACCAGGCGGGCCCCCTGAGAGACAAACATCCACCGCACGGTGCTCACCTCCGCCCCGAGTGCCATGCGCAGGCCGATTTCCTGACGACGCTGGGAGACCGAGTACGACATCACACCGTAGATGCCGATGGCGGCCATGAAGAGGGCGAACAGCGCGAAGATCGTGAACAGCATGATCAGCGCGTAGTTGCTCGAAGCGTTCAGGTACTGGGCGCGCTCCATTGTCTGGATCTCGTCGATCGGCTGATTCGCGTCGACTCTCCAGACGGCTTCCCTG
>JAUWTE010000438.1 GCA_030609765.1 Acidobacteriota bacterium | reverse complement strand
GGGTCGCCGCGGCGAGGACGACCAGAACACCGACTGGATGCCTGATTTCTAAGGGCCCCCAGCCGGGATTTCTCAACGGGTGGCTACTACGCGAGCGCGATGGCGCGCGAGTACTGCGTTGCGCTTGCTTCGGGTGCTCGACGTACTGACAAGTACGTCTCCGCGCCCGAATCGGCACGCGCCTTGTCCTCACACGCCCTCGCACTCGCTCGCGACGCCACCCGTTGAGAAATCCCGGCTAGGACTACCCGGCAGTTGAATGGGTTCTCCGACCCAACCCCTCGGGTAGTAGCAGGTCTTGTCTCAGTACTGCGCTCTGAGTAGTGCCCTGCACCCCCTTGTTGGCCAGGGGCGTCAATAATACGATTCAGCCGTCCCCTCTCCGTCCGAGCATGAGTGTAGGGTCCGCATCTCGGCGCGGGTCGCCGAGGAGTGTGACGATGAGCAGAATGCTCTTGGGCCTATGTGGCGCCGTGTTCCCTGCCCCGCCCGGGCGATGCCTGCTGTGCGTCGCGGTTCTCCTCAACACGATCGCACCTCTCGCGGCTGACCGAACCGAGGCGCAGCATCTGGCCGAAGCGGCACGGCCTTCTGCCGCCCCGCAGCAGCGCCAGGACGAGCGCCTACCCGTCTACGAGGGGCGCGTGGATATGGTGATGCTATCGGTCACGGTGACCAACTCCGATGGTGTGCCGGTGACCGGTCTGACGCGTGACGATTTCGTGGTTCGCGAAGACGGCTCAGTGCGGGATGTCATCGTGGTGCTGGACCCCGCCAACGCTCCCATCGACATCGCCCTGCTCATGGATTTCAGTGAAAGCATGCAGGACTTCGCGGAGGAGGAGCGGAGAAACGCTCTGGCCCTTCTGGATCAGCTCTCCGCGGACGACTGCGTCTACTACCAGCCCTTCGAGATTGGCCTGGGCTCCAGGTACTGGGGCAGCCCGCGCGATCCTCGACTCAGGGAGCTGGTCTCGGCCGCGCCGGGGACGGGTGGTACGGCTCTGTACGACGCAGTTGCGGAGACCATGGTCAGGCTGCAATACGACAGAAAGAGGTGCGAATCTCTCCAAGCCTCCGCTTCGCGCACTCAACAGGAGGGCACGCGAAGAAGAGCATTGGTGATTGTGACCGATGGGTTCGATCAGGACAGCATCCTGCCCTTTTCGCACTTGCTTGCTGCTGCGCGCCAAGCAGAGGTTCCCGTGTTTCCAGTGGTTGTCGGCGTAGTCGGTCGTGACCTGTCTAGGCTCCGATCATTGGCACATCGCGCCCAGTTCTCGGACAGTCGCTACGTCAAGACCTGGGAAAGGGCGAAGCAAATCCGTCAGCTCGCTGAAGAGACCGGCGGACAGATGATCAACGGCGGCGGAACACCCGAGACGTTGAGGGAAGCATATGGAGAGCTTCAGCGCTGGCTCCGCGCATCGTATGCGATCGGCTACTACACTGATCCCATTGATGCCAATAGCGCGGATCTCGAGCTGCCAGTCTGGCACGAAGTCGAGGTGAGGGTGCGCCCGGATGGACTGTCAGCACATGCGCGCCCCGGCTACTACAAAAGCCCGCAGAACACCACGAAATCACGTTTCCACATCGAGGTGGCTATTGACCTGATGGCCGAGGAGCAGCCCTCGGAGGCTCTCGTCGAGCTGGACTTCGCGATCAGAGCTGATCGGTACCTGTGGGAGTCCTACTTCCACCGTGGTGGAACTCTCACCCTGCTGGGAGATTTACAGGGCGCTCAGAAGGCGTTCCTGAAGGCTGCTGCTCTGAACCCGGGGAACGGAAAGGCTCACCAGCTTGCCTGCATGGCATCTATCGAGGTGGAGGACCACGAAGCGGCGTGGGAGCAGGCCATTCGAGCGCATCAGGCAGGAATAGACATGACCTTTGAGCTCGAACAGCTCCGGCAACGGACCGCGCCGCCCTCGGACCTCGAGGAATACTTGAACGCGCGACACATCTCGATTGTCCCCGACCTTCCGGCTGACCCACGGACCCAGGCCGCGGTCCGGCGAATCCTGCGACAAATCCGGTCGGCCCTTGCTGATTCTCCGGGCATCGGATTCACCGACGACAACGACCTGGCGGAGTACCTTCTCTTGATATCAAGCGAGGGCTGGGCGCGCGAGACCCTGAGTGACGTGAAAGTGAAGCTATCCCTCGCGGCCCGTGAAGGTGAAGGGGTCGAATCACGGCGGATGACAATAGCTACGCTGGATGACCAGGAACACGTTTCTGCCCAAGTCGAGCGCTACGTGCGGGCGCTCGAGGCTTGGCTCCTGGAGAGGTGAGCAAGGTGGCGCCCGGTCCGGGGAAGATCATGAGAATGGAGCTCGGAAACATCCGATGGCGGAATTCACCCCTCTGCCTCGCGAGCCTCGTGATGTTGGCCGCGGGCTTCATGCTCGTACCTCCTGGACAAACTGACGGTCAGGAACAAACTCGAGACGAGGCGGTGCTCAGGCATCTCATCAAGCAGACCATGCGGGAGTTCGCCCTCGCGGTGGAGAGCAAGGACTTCACCGAGTTCCACCGCGGCCTCGCCAGAGAATGGAGGGAGAGGAGAAGTGCGGAGGCATTGGCAGATAATTTCCGGGAGTTCACAGAGCAAGATATCGACCTGTCTTTCGTGGATCGGAACGAACCCAGATTTGTGGATGTGACCGGCATGGAGAGGTACCGCCGGCTTGTCCTGAGAGGGAGCTACCAAGCCGATCCACACGACCTCGAGTTCGCCATGAGATTCCACTTGGAGGGGCGCTGGAAGCTGAAATATTTCTATGTCCAGCTCTCACCGACACCCGGCGTCCGGTCGCGACTGAGGACACTGCCCTCGGAGCCAGAGCTGCTGGAGCTCGTTCGGGATTCAATCCGGCGGCTGGCGGAAGCAGTCGCGAAACGCGATTTCTTTGATTTCGTCGCGCAGGGTTCAACGGCCTTTCAGGAACGCTTTCTCCCTGACGATCTCCTCGTCTTGTTCGAGGACCTCATCGGCCCCGACATCGATCCGAGTGCTCTTGATGAACGCATCCTCGAGCTCAGGGAGTATCCATTCATTGATGGCAGCAATCGGTTGGTCGTCAGTTGCGTCTACGAAGTTGCCGCACGAACCATCGCGTTCGAGTTGACATACGAATTCGAGAGCTGGGCGTGGAGGCTCTTCGCCATCAATCTGAGCACTCGGACCAACCCGCGTTAGTTCGGCTACTCCGCCATCGCGTCGGTGGCGGGGACGTAGTCGTCCCAGGCCAGGACCTGGAGATCCTCCAGGCTGTACATCTGGATGGCGTGCGCGAACAGGACGGCGGACTCGGTGTTGACGAGAAGCGGCACGTCACAGTCCACGGCCCGGCGGCGAATCAGGTAGTCGTTGGTGAGCTCGTCCTCTTCGATCGACTTGGGGATGTTGAGCACCAGATCGATCTTGCCCGACTCGATGAGGTCGAGGGCGTCGGGGCTCCTGCCGTCGAGCGGCCACGGGACCACCTCAGCCTCTAGACCGTTGGCGGTCAGGAAATCCACCGTCCCCGCAGTGCCGTAGAGGTTTAGCCCGAGATTCGCGAAGGTGCGGATGGCGGGCAAGAGCTTCGTCTTCTCTCTCATGGTTCCGGTCG
>JAUWTE010000447.1 GCA_030609765.1 Acidobacteriota bacterium | reverse complement strand
GACTCCCATCTGCGAGATGAGGGCAGCTTCTCGATCGGATTGATCGAGGCCGTGCGGGAGGCCATTACGGTCGGTAGAGAGGCCGGAATTCCCGTGCATATCTCACACATCAAGGCACTCGGACCTGATAGCTGGGGACTCGCGGGGAACGTCATCGAAATCATCGAAACGGCGCGAGAGGAGGGCATCGAGGTCACCGCCGACCAGTATCCCTATCAAGCGAGCAGCACGTCGCTCGGCCCTGCCGTCTTTCCAGGCTGGGCCATGAGCGATGGAGCTGAGGCTTTGGCGCAGCGGCTCGATGACGCGCAAACCGAGTTGCGTATCGTGCAGGAAATCGAGGCCAACATTGCCCGTCGTGGCGGGCCCGAAACGTTGGTCATCTCCTCAGATCGGAGCGCCGGAGACTCCCATATCGAACCTATCGAGGGGTATTCGCTTCAAGATCTCGGCCTTCGATGGAATCTCAGTGCTGCGGAAGCCGCAGTCCGCATACAACGAGCCGGCGGGGCACAGATCGTTTCGTTCAACATGTCGGAGGAAGATATCGAGATGTTCCGCCTGCAGCCGTGGCTGATGACGGCGTCCGACGGTTCCCTCGTTCTTCCTGGGGAAGGAGTGCCACACCCGCGCTCCTACGGCACGTTCCCGCGTGTGTTCACTCATTGGGTCAGGGAGCGCAGTCTCCTCACGTGGGAAGAGGCGATTCGCTCCGCCACGTCCTTGCCGGCGCAAACCTACCGGCTGTGGGATCGTGGCGTCCTGCGGCCTGGCGCAGCGGCCGATCTGGTCGTGTTCGATGTACAGCGGTTCCACGACCGGGCCACCTACGGTGCACCGCACGCCTTCAGCGAGGGAGTCGTGCATCTTTGGGTGAATGGACAAAAGGCCATTCGTGACGGCGAAGTCACCGGCGTGCGCGCCGGCCGTGGATTGCGGCGGCACTAGCAAGCCGTGGTGGTGTAGCGGCAGCGGCCTCTCTCAGAGCTCCCTCCTGGCCTGAGAGGCGCTGCTTACTGCTTACCTGGCAGTTCTTGATGCCGGGGCTGCCGGGGCCGGAATCAGCGATTCCATGTCGGGATCTCGGACGACAAAGCCATGCAGGACTCCGTCGATGTCGGCGATCCAGATCTTGCCATCGGGCGCGACGGCCAGAATCGTGCCGCGGAATGGCAGCATGGCGGAGCCCCTGTAGCTGCCATCGGCCGCGTAGCGATAAATCTCCTGTCCAATTACCCACTCGCCATCGGGGTCCTGATCGCTGTACCCAGCGAGCAGCCAGTAAACCCGCCGTAGTGGATCCCATGCGAGGTCGGAGGCGGTTTTTGCAATCCTGTCCAAGGTCTCATCGTTCAGGGTTGCGGGTTGACGACCGAGGGGGGCCCAGGCACCAGCCTTGTAAAGAACGGGAATGTCCCGTTGCAGAGCTCCGCCAGGGCTGAAGATGCGAATGCGACTGGCGAAATGGGTATCGCTCAGTGCTATTCCTCCCGCCGGTCCCGGCGCCACGCAGAATGTGTTGCGAAGGAGATAGAGGATGCCCGCTTGCGCCTCGGTGGCGTCGACGAAGGCATCCACGGGCGCTCCTGATCGGTCGAGCACATGCACCAGGCTTCTCTCGTCGGGACCCATGATCATGCTTGCCTGAGCGAGCCGCAAAACGAAAAGCCTGTCCTTGGTGCCGATGACATCGAGTGGAGCGAAGTCCAGGGGAATGGTGTCGAGCGTGCCTCCGGATGCCCCATAGAGCTGCAGGCGTCGATTACGGGCATCGGCAACGACAAGACTTCCATCGGGGTAGACCCACATACCCATGGGAGAAGCGAGATTCCCCGGCGCGGCACCGTAGCTTCCCAAGCTGCGCTCGAATTGGCCATCCGGACCGAAGATCTGAACCCGGTGATTGCCGCTATCGAGAACAAACATACGGTTCTTGAAATCGAAGCCGATCGCGGCGGGCATGTAGAAGGCAGTCTCTCGCGACTCGGGAGCTGCTCCCACGGTCATGGCTTCGGCCAACTCGACGGTCCATTCAGCGGGGATGGTAGAGGTCGTGCATGCGGCAATCAGCGAAAGTGAGAGCGGTACCATCAGAACGAACGTCAACGAAGGTGGTCCGGCGCCCCGGAGAGGGGGCACGCCAGGGCGCCGGCGCACGACGGCCGCACAACGTTCGGGGGACTGTATGGAGTTGCGCGGCCGCATCATCAGACTGCGCAGACGTAGTTGTGGTGAACCGCCATGGCGATGCAGTGGAATAGGTCGATGTCACAATCGAGCGCGTCCACGAACGCGTCCCCCATTCCCTTTCCATCCAGGTTCCGCACGGCTCGCCAGTAAGCCCTGGTCGCGCAATTCCCGCAGCCTTCCCACTCCCTCAGGCATCCTGCCTGCGCCGGAGCGACCAGGGCGGGCAACAGGGCGACGGTCATGATGAGGATTACCCCCAAGATGAATTTGTTCACTGTCTGCTTTCGACTAAGCATGGCTACTCCCTCCGTTCTTTGGGGCAGGCGGGGGCCCCAGGTCATTACGTGATCGGCCGTCGAGCGACCATCCCGCCTCGCATCCTGTGAGATGGCCACGAGTCGACAGTCGTCCTTGGACGTCTTGCCCGCCCCCTTGGGAGCCATGTACTCTGCGCCTGCCGTGGGCCTGGGGGCAGGCGCGGAAAACACTATTTGACGAAGGCCTGACCTGCATTCGTCGGCAAGGAGGATGTTTCTATGGGAACGCAAGGTTGGGTGGACATTCTGGCGCGATGGCTGCACATCGTGAGCATCGTCGCGTGGACGGGCGGGAGCATATTCATCGCCAACGCGCTGAGGCCGGCTCTCGGGCAGCAGAAGGGCGAATCAGCGGCGCTGGTGAGGACCGCCGTGTTGCGCTACAGACCAATCGTGTCGATCGCCACGCTCATCGTCCTGATATCCGGCTTCACGATGCTGGCCGTGCGCATCTCCTACGTGGGATCCGGCAACCTAGGCCTTACCTACAGCATCGTCTTCGGCATCAAGATGTTGGTGGCGCTGGTCCTGATCGGCCTGGCACACGCGGGCTTCGCACGCCTCGCCGCTTCGGACGACGATGATCTGTCGGCCGCCTCGGCAGTCGCCCCTGCCATCGCTATCGTCGGCGCACTGCTGGTGATGCTGCTGGGGATCGCACTGCATCGTCTCTAGCCCAGGTTCTGTGACAGCCAGCGCTCGACCTCGGCCTTGGTCATGCCCTTGCGCCGCGCATAGTCTTCCACCTGGTCTGCTCCGACCTTGCCGACGCTGAAATAGCGGGCCTCGGGATGGTTGAAGTAAAGACCGCTAACCGATGCCGCCGGCAACATGGCGCAAGTTTCTGTGAGGCTCACTCCGGTGCGTACCTCGGCCTCGAGCAGGGCGAAGAGGGTGATCTTCTCGCTGTGGTCGGGCGATGCCGGATATCCCGGGGCCGGGCGGATCCCGCGGTAACGTCCCTTGATGAGATCTTCAGGGGTGAGGCTTTCCTTTTCGCCGAAGCCACACTCCCG
>JAUWTE010000442.1 GCA_030609765.1 Acidobacteriota bacterium | reverse complement strand
GTTCGCCAATCGTGAGATCGCCCGCTCCGTTGCCCTCGATGAAGATGACATCGCCGGCACCATAGGAGATCTGAAGGACCTGGCGACTCGCCGCGACCCGAGGGCCTGTGGGCACCGAGTCGGTCAGAAACGTGTAGCAGTCACGAGCGCCCTCCAGGGCCTTACCCTCGGGCTGCTGTGCCACCGCTGAGCTAGGAAGTAGCGCGGCCGCAACGGCCACGCAGGAGATGAACAGCATCCAGGCAGGACGAGACGAAGTTATGGCGAGCGTGCGGTACATCGCCGAACCTCCTCGGGAGAGGAATCAGGAATCCCGCCCCACCCCTTGAGCACCGGGCCCTGTGGAGCTGATCTCCGTCAACCGCTCAGCCGCTAGTTGGGCGTATTCGCAGTCAGGATGGTTGCTAACAACATCCTCATAATACTCGACCGCCTCGCCCCATTTCTGCCCCTCTTTGTAGGATTCGGCCAGCAAGAAGAGCAGGTCGCACTTGAAGCTCGAACCGGGGTAGGTCTCGAGAATCTCATCGGCTCGGCTCGCGGCGGCTTGCCAAAGCCCGCGGGCATCGAGCTGCCAGCGGGCAACGCGCAGCTCGGAATCGGCGAGCCGATCCAGCGCGACCTGCCGCTGCTTCAATGCCTCCGGCCTGAGGGAGCTATCGGGAAACATCTCGTTGAACCGATCAAAAGCGCGCAGCGCATTGCGGGTCTCTAGCTGGTCCCGATCGGCGCTTCTCATTTGTCGCATGTAGCTCATGCCCACCATGTACTGGGCATAGTCGGCGCGAGGATGAGTGGGGTGGTAGGTGAGGAAGCCCTGGAAGGCGTCAATGCCGAGGATTAAAGTGTCGGGCCGTGCCTGCTCGTAGTAGGCCAGGCCGAGACCCAGTCTGGCCTCCGCCAGGTAGGGGCTGGCCGGGTAGTTCTTCAGCAGCGTATCGAGGGCGTTCCCCGCCTTGCGCCAGTCTTCCTCGTCGAGCGCCAGCTTGCCCTCTTCAAATAGCGACGTACCGGTGGGGTCCGCCGATAGCACCGGACCCGACGGCCCACACCCCACCGCCGAAACAGCGAGAACGACTCCCACTGCACAGGTGGCTAACCAAACGGGCGATCGCCGAAGATCCTCGATGGTCTTTCTCACTGGCTCGCCCTGCCGGCGAGCGAATTCAACCAGGCCCACTGCTCTTCCAACCCTTCTTTCAACGAAACTCGGGGACTAAAGTCGAGATCTTGCCTCGCGCTGCTGCAGTCCGCGAGAGTGGCACGCACATCGCCCGGCTTGGCGGGCGTACGCTCCACCGACAGCCTGCGCCCGGTGACCTGCTCGATCAGCGCGAGAAGCTCGTTCACGGTTACGCGGCTGCCGCCTCCCACATTGTACACACGTCCCGGGGTCCCGCGGGCGGCGGCGCGAAGGGTTGCGTCGACGATATCGGCGACGTGGGTGAAGTCGCGGCTCTGCTCACCGTCGCCGAAGACCGTCACGCTGCTACCTTCCGCCGCGGCCAGCAAGAACCTCTGGATTGCCATGTCAGGACGCTGCCGCGATCCGTAGACAGTGAAGTACCGCAGGCTGACTGTCTCCAAACCGAAGTTTCGATAATAGAGGCGCACCATGTGCTCGGCTGCAAGCTTCGTCACACCGTAGGGCGAAAACGGCAGAGTCAGTGCATCCTCGTGCATCGGCAGCTGGTCGGTGTCGCCGTACACCGAAGACGACGAGGCGTAGACCAACCTTGGGACCTCGCGCTCCCGGCACGCCTCGAGCAGGCGTTGCGTGGCCAGCAAGTTGTTATCTGCATAGTCCTGGAACGCTTTTCCCCAAGACGGGCGCACGCCGGGGACAGCCGCCAAATGGAATACATGATCGACGCCTTCAAGGAGCCCCGCGAGATCGATCTCCTGCAGCAGTCCTTCGACCAGGCGAAAACCCGGATGCTCCAGAGCGCCGGTCAATTGCGAGAGCTTGCGCTCGCGAGAGTAGTTATCGAGGAAGGCGTCGACTCCGACGACCTCGCTGCCCTGCGCCAGTAGCTGCTCTGCCAGGTGCGAGCCAACAAATCCGGCCGTCCCGGTAACCAGGTATCTCAACGGAGTCCCTCTTCGGCCGCCGCCTGAAGCGCTTTGGCCGCCGCAACCGGGTCCTCTGCGCCATAGACAGATGATCCCGCCACCAGGATGTCCACGCCAGCACGAACGATTTCGGCGGCATTGCCCACGTCGACGCCGCCGTCGATTTCGAATTGCACCCCGTCCAGCCCGGCCGCATCGAGCTCGGCCCGCAGCGCCCTCACCTTGTCCAGGGTCCGGGGCAAGAACTTCTGGCCACCGAATCCGGGATTCACCGACATCGCCAAAATGAAGTCGCCGTTCTCCACCAGGTAATTCACGCCGGGCAGATAGGTCGCGGGATTGAGCGCCACACCAGCGCGGGCACCCTTCTCACGGATGTAGCTCATGGTCCTTTGAGCGTGCGTCGCCGCTTCGATGTGGAAGCAGAGCCAGTCGGCTCCCGCGTCACGGTACGGATCGATCCAGAAGTCCGGATCGGAAACCATCAGATGAACGTCGAGGATGGCATCAGTATGCCTGCGCAGCGCCTTCACAAAGGCAGGCCCCATCGTGATGTTCGGCACGAAATGTCCGTCCATGATGTCGACATGGTAGACATCCACAACGCCATGGAGTCTCTCGACCGCCTCGCCCAGGGCGGCGAAGTCGGAGGCGAGCAGGGATGGCGCCAGTTGGATCGTTCTGGGTTCGCTCATTGACTGACCACCAGTGTGATGACGTCGCCGGCCGTCACCTGAAACCCCGGCGAAGGCTGCTGGTTGATGACCGTCCCGGGGGGAACGCCCCGATCGCTGCGCTCACGAATCGGGGCGAGCCGGAAGCCGTGCGACTCGAGAAAGGGCCGGACCTGATCCAGGGGCTCCCCGATCAGCTCGGGCATGACGTAAACAGTGGGCGGAGGTCCGAGTGACACCAATAGCCGCGCCGGGATGGTGCTCCCCGGCTCGACCTCGGAGATGTCCGGCTGCTGCGCGATGACCCGATCTTCGGGGTACTCGCGGCTGTGAACTCGGGCAATGTAGTCGATCTCCACGTCTTGCTGCTGCAGAGCAATCTGCGCGCGAGTGAATATGTCACCCGCTGTGTCGGGCACGTAGACATGCGCCAGCCCGGAGGAAAGAGTCAGAGTGATGCCGCGCTGCCTCTTGATCGACGTGCCCGCCGGCGGATTTTGACGCAGCACATGGCCACGCGGGATCTCCTGGTCGGAAAACTCCACATCGTCGAGCTCGACCACCAGTCCACTGACGGCCAGCAGGCTCTGCGCTTCTTCCGATGGCATGCCCACGACATCGGGCACCTGCAGCTCCTCACCGCTCAACGCCATCAACACGGCGACATAGCCGCCAATGCCGAAAAGCACGCCGGCGAACGCCAATACGGAGGCGATCTTAACCAGCGCGAGGATGGCGGAAATCGAGCGCGACATGCCTGGAATCCGGGTTTGAGCAGCGGGCCGTTACAGTATCGCACCCGTGCCTGCGGCGGGCTAGCGGGCGGCTGCGG
>JAUWTE010000330.1 GCA_030609765.1 Acidobacteriota bacterium | reverse complement strand
GGCGGGTGTGCTGCCCACCGCGCTGGCAGCGCGGCGGAGCGGGATGAAGCGATTGCTGGTACCGAGCGAGAACGCAACGGAGGTCGCAGAGATCCCACAAATCGAAGCGATAGGCGTAGATACCTTGCTGCAAGCGGTAGCCTACCTGAACGGCGTCTACCCTCTCCGTGCGGCTGCCCGCCCGAGCGTCGAGAAAACCCGCAGCAGCGTCGACCTCAAGGACATCGTAGGACACGCCTTGCCCCGAAGAGCTCTGGAGTTGGCCGCCGCGGGAGCCCATCATCTCTTGATGGTGGGCCCGCCTGGGGTCGGCAAGACGCTCCTGGCACGCGCTCTTCCCGGTATCCTGCCGCCTTTGTCGTTCGACGAGGCGGTGGAGACCAGCGCCGTCTACTCCGTCACCGGAATCCTCTCCGGCAGAGGCCTCATGCAGCAGCGTCCGTTCCGCGCGCCCCACCACAGCGTCACGACGGCCGGCCTAGTGGGTGGCGGCGTACCCCCTCGCCCCGGCGAGCTGAGCCTGGCCCACAACGGCGTGCTGTTCCTCGACGAGTTCCCCGAATTCCGGCGCAACGTTTTGGAGTCCTTGCGCCAACCTCTGGAAGAAGCCGAGATTTGCCTTGTGCGCGGCGGCCATTCGGCCCTCCTGCCGACTCGGTTCCAGCTGGTGGGATCGATGAATCCCTGCCCCTGCGGCCGCGGTCCCGGCGATGATGCCTGTCGATGTGGAGAAGCCAGCCTGGCCAGATACTGGCAACGCATCTCCGGTCCGTTGCTCGACCGCATCGACATTTTCGTTTGGGTCGGCCGAGTGCCCCTCGACCCTCTCATTCGCGGAGTAGCACACAGTGAGGATTCGGCGCAGGTCCGTAGCCGCATTGTCGCTGCCCGTCATGTCCAGGCAGAGAGAATGGGCGCCCTCTCGCGCCAACGAGGCACCAGTTCGCCGGGCATCACTAACTCGGCGCTTCCGAGCGCCTGGCTGGCCAGTGCATGTTCTCTGCGCCCGTCTGTCCAGAAGTGGGCAAGCGGAGTCGCCGAGCAGATGCGCCTGTCGGCCCGCGCATGGCACCGCGTTCTACGAGTTGCTCGCAGCATCGCCGATATCGAGGGGGCCGAGGCAATCGGCATGCATCACCTGGAGGAAGCGCTGCAGTACCGGCAGACGACAGTATCCACGACCTTTCAGTGAGGCAACCTAGATAGCGATGGTTTACCGTCCCCTCCCCTGCTGCTACGATTTGCCAATGTCAGGCGCGAACGCTGTGCAGCAGGTCCGAATTCCGTCTCCTGTCCACCCCTACGCCCCACCCCGCTAGATCTCACGGCCCCCGTATATGCTGAACTCTCTTCTCACCAAGGTCATCGGTACACACAACGACCGTGAACTGAAGCGCATCCAGACGACCTACGTCGATCGCATCATTGAGCTCGAGCCAGGGATCGAGAGCTTGACCGATGACGCGCTGCGCGCCAAGACGGAGGAATTCCGTGCCCGCCTGGCCTCAGGAACGGAGCTCGACGAATTACTTCCCGAGGCGTTTGCAGTCACCCGCGAGGTGGGACGCCGCGTCATCGGCATGCGACATTTCGATGTGCAGCTAATCGGCGGTGTGGCGCTGCACGAGGGGAAAATCGCCGAAATGGCTACCGGTGAGGGCAAGACCCTGGTAGCTACCCTGGCCGTTTACCTCAATGCTCTGCCCGGTAAGGGCGTGCACGTGGTCACCGTCAACGACTACCTGGCCCGCCGCGACCGCGAGTGGATGGGACCGCTCTACGAGTTCCTCGGCCTCTCGCTGGGCACGATTCAGCACGACATGCCGGACGAGGAGCGGCGCCAGGCCTACGCCTCGGACATCACCTACGGGACCAACAACGAGTTCGGCTTCGACTACTTGCGGGACAACATGAAGTTCCGCCTCGAAGATATGGTGCAGCGCCGACACAACTTTGCCGTTGTCGACGAGGTGGACTCCATCCTCATCGACGAATCGCGCACGCCGTTGATCATCTCGGGTCCCGCCGAGCAGTCCACCGAGCTCTACTACCGGATCGACCGCATCGTCCCGAGGCTGCGCAAGGACACCGATTACGAGATCGAGGAGAAGCACCGCAGCGTGGCCATGACCGAGGAAGGTGTGGCGCACGTCGAGAAGCTCCTCGGCATCGACAACCTCTACGACGCCAGCCATATGGACCTGGTACACCACGTTCAGCAAGGGCTCAAAGCGCACGTGATCTTCAAGCGCGACCGCGACTATCTGATCAAGGACGGTGAAGTCGTGATCGTCGACGAGTTCACCGGTCGAATGATGCCCGGCAGACGTTGGAGCGATGGGCTCCACCAGGCAGTGGAAGCCAAGGAAAACGTCAAGATCGAGCGCGAGAATCAGACGCTGGCGACGATCACCTTTCAGAACTACTTCCGCATGTACGACAAGTTGTCCAGCATGACGGGAACGGCGCTCACGGAGGCCGCCGAGTTCGACAAGATCTACGAGCTCGGCGTTTTGGTCATTCCTACCAACCAGACACTCCTTCGCGACGAGATGCCCGATGTCATCTTCCGCACCGAGCGCGAGAAGTGGAGCGCTACGGTCGACGAGATCACCGCTCTGCACGAGACGGGTCGGCCGGTACTGGTGGGCACCACGTCGATCGAGAAATCGGAGCTCCTGGCGAGGAAGCTCGGCAAGAAGGGCGTGAAGCATGTTGTCTTGAACGCCAAGAATCATGAGAACGAGGCCGAGATCGTGGCGCAAGCCGGGCAGAGCGAAGCCGTCACCATCGCTACCAACATGGCTGGGCGCGGCACCGACATCGTCCTCGGCGAGGGTGTTGCCGGCGCCGGAGGTCTGCACGTACTCGGCACCGAGCGCCATGAGGCGCGACGCATCGACAACCAGCTCCGCGGTCGTACCGGCAGGCAGGGTGATCCGGGATCCTCGCAGTTTTTCCTCTCGCTGGAAGACGACCTGCTGCGCGTCTTCGGCATGGACAAGCTGCAGGGAGTCATGCAAAGGCTCGGCATGGATGAGGGCGTGCCGATCGAGGACCGCATGGTCTCCAAAGCTCTGGAGCGTGCCCAGAAGCAGGTAGAAGGGCGCAACTTCGACACCCGCAAACACCTCCTCGAGTACGACGACGTCATGGAGAAACAGCGTGAGGTCGTCTACTCGCTACGCAGGGACCTCATGAAGGGCGGCGAGAGGCCGCGCGAGTTCATCCTCGAGACCGCCGAGGAGATTCTCGACTACCTGTTGGACAGTCACTGTGACGCGAAGATGGGCCCGGAAGATTGGGAGCTCGAGGAATTCGGGCGCCAGCTCAACCAGTTCTTCTCCCTCGATCCGAACGATCTGCCGGTAGATCTCGAACAGGATTCCCGCGACGACATCCGCGACGGATTGTGGGCCGCCATTCAGGAGCGCTACGAGTCGAAAGTGGAGCGCATTGGCGACGTGATGCCTCAGTTCGAGACGTGGATCTGCCTGCAGGTCGTTGACTCCCGCTGGAAGGAGCACCTCTACGCCCTCGACCGGCTCAAGGAGGGCATCGGGCTGCGAGGCTATGGACAGCGCAACCCACTCGTCGAGTACAAGAAAGAGTCCTTCCTGATGTATCAGGAGATGATGGACCGCATGCACGGTGAGTCGGTGCGCTACGCTTTTCAGCTCGAGCCGATGAGTCCGGAGGAACGTGAGGCTCAGTTGGCCCGGCAAAAGGCACAGGCTGCCGAGACCCACCGGGTCGCCGCCGCAGCGGGCGGCGGGAGGCAGGTCACCAAGACGGTCGTCCGTGAACAGGGCAAGGTCGGCCGCAACGATCCATGTCCGTGCGGCAGTGGCAAGAAATACAAGAAATGCTGTGGATTCAAATGAACGGGACGCCGAAACAAGCGATGGGGGACATCTGATGCTGGAGGAGGAACCACGGATTTCGCTGACCTTCGATGACGTGCAGCTCCTGCCTGCCTATTCAGCGATCCTACCGTCGCAGGCAAGCACTCGTACGCGTCTCACGCGAGAGATCGAGCTGCACATCCCGATCCTGTCGGCAGCGATGGACACCGTCACCGAGTCACGTATGGCCATTGCCCTGGCACAGAACGGTGGCCTCGGCGTCATCCACAAGAACCTGACCATCCATGAACAGGCGGACGAGATCGACAAGGTGAAGCGCTCCGAGAGCGGCATGATCGTCGATCCCATCACCATCGGCCCGCGGAACCCGATTCACCAGGCCCTCGGCCTGATGTCGAAGTACAAGATCTCCGGCGTCCCCGTTACCGACCCCAAGGGGAAGGTGCTGGGGATTCTGACCAACCGCGACGTGCGATTCGAGAAGAACCTCGATCGCGCGGTCGAGGAGCTGATGACGCACGAGAATCTGGTAACGGTTCCCGAGGGGACGACTCTCGACCAGGCGGTAGAGCTGCTACAAGCCCACAAGATCGAAAAGCTCCTGGTGGTCGACGGCGAGGATTTCCTCAAAGGGCTGATCACCGTCAAGGACATCCAGAAAGCCACCCAGTACCCCAACGCCTCGAAGGACAGCT
>JAUWTE010000269.1 GCA_030609765.1 Acidobacteriota bacterium | reverse complement strand
CTACGTGTAGGCTCTCCCGCGGGGTGCGATTTCCAGAACGAGAACCAGTAGCTCTTCCTGCTCGAATCTGTAGATGATCCTCATGGCTCCCACCCGGAATGACCGACGCCCAAGGAGGGGGCCCCGCAGCGGCTTCCCTGCGGCGGGTTCCCGGGCCAGACGATCCAGCGCACGATCCACGCGCACGAAGAGCCGACGATCCGAACGGGCGAGTTTCTCGTAGCTTCGACGAGCGTGGCTGGAGAACCGAACCTCAGCCACGATCCGCGAGAGCAGCCCTCACCTCCTCGAGTGAGTGGCCGCCACCCGAGGCCAGTTCCTCCTCGGCCTCGACCAGCCTCTTGACCAAGGCCCGGTCGGAGAGGATTTCGATGGTTTCAAGTAGCCCGTCGAGCTCGTCTGCAGCCAGGAGAACAGCCTCCGCGCGACCTCGACGAGTGATCACGAAGCGCTCGAACTCTGTGTGGGCACGCTCCACGAGCTCCGAGATCCGCGGTCGGAGATCGGTGAGAGAAATCGTTTCAGTGGCCATTCCGCGTCCTGTCCGAGGATTATGTGCGGCCGGGTGATCCAGCTCTGATGCTCTTTTGTCGCTTCTCTCAATAATATACATGATTACGTAAAGTTTTAGGAGAACTTCCCAATCGTCATTGCCTGCGCAGCGCCACCCCGGATCAGACCATCCAGTTGATGACGCACCGCCTCCATGACAGTGGGACGGTCACGCGCGAAGAAGAGTCCCGGGGCCGGTAGCCGCGGGCGTCGCTGGTTGCCAAAATCAGCAACTAACGGCGCGATCCGGGAGACTTTCCACGGTTGCCGTAAACGGCCCTGAGGTTTCGCTCCCCAGGGAGCAGCCGAGCATGTCCAGATACCGCGACACGTGGCGTACCGCGACCTCAATGCTGTCGTCGGGGTGACTGTCGCGAAAGCGGACGATCGCTTGCGCCACGATCCAGTTGATGTCGGGTGACTTCAGCTTGCGAGGCAGGGTCTGGTAGTCCATCCAGTTCCAGGATGCACGGCCGCGGCCCAGGAAGGACCTCTGCGCTTCTGAGAGCGCCCCCCCGGTCGCTCCCTCCGACCAAACCTCACTGGCGGCGCCGAGACTGGCGACCAATGAATCAACCGAGGCCGCTATGGCCTTGGCCGCATCAGCTCCTTCCTCACCCCAACTGCCCAGAGAAGCCGCAACCGTGCCCCACCAGTTGGTGTCGCACTCGGCCTTCCTCTGGATCTCGACTCGGAGCCGCTGCCATCGCTCGGCGCGCCGCCGCAGCGTTACTACCTCGTAGGTGATCGACACGAGCAGATCGAGGAACGCATTGGGGCAGGGAATGTCGCGATTAAGCCGCGCCTGCAGCTCATTGATGCGGCGCCGAGCCTCCTCGTGGCCGAGTGTGAGAATCAGCCGCCGCCCGGCCCAGACGCGCAGCGCTTGGCGAGAGTGCCAGAGCTTGAGCGTCCGCTCGAGCTCCCAGCCTGGACCCTCGATTTGCCATGAGGTCCGCCCGGACTCTTTGTGAACGTAGAAATGCCGCGATGAGGGATGATCCTGCGGGACTTGCCACGCGTCCGGAATGTACGGACGCGGCGATATGCGCAGGGACCCTTTGAACAAATTGCAGCGTTCACGCAGTCGCGCCATCAACCAGCCAGTCGTTGCCCTTAAGCCCACCCCGGCGGGTCCTCGCACAACGCAAAAACCTGGGAGACGTACCCCCCGTTCCCCGTTCGCCGCGGCGGGCGCATGCTGGCAGATTAGCGCCGACCGCAGGCCCGATCATCCCCTTTCTTCACTCCGGGAAAGGAAGATCCGAACATCCATTGTCCGAGCTTGTGCAGCATCATGCAGGCCTGCGCATGAGTTGCGAGGAGGGCATCGAGGGCAGCTCACGCATAGCACCTACCCCCCGGAATCGCGACGGGTGTGGCCGTCTCATCGGTTCAGGAGTCTGGGACTTGTGGGGGATACCGGTGAGGCATATGCTTTTAGCATATGCCAGGAGAAAAGAAGGACGCCTTGCGCGTAACAGCCAGAGTCTTCAGGAACGGTCGCAACCAGGCGATCCGCATTCCCGTAGGCCTCAGCTTCGACACCGACACTGTAGTGATCGAGCCACACGGCGACGCGCTCATCGTGCGTCCGCTCTACGAGAACGGCTGGGACCAGTTTTTCGGCGACCCCACTCTCGTGTTGCCCGCCGAATTCGACACAGGTGAGGACCTGCCACCTCCCGAGCGCCCTTCCCTCTGATGTATCTGCTCGACACGGACACCTGCAGCTATCTGATGAAGCGGACCCACACGGTGCTCATCGACCGAGTGCGGACCTTTCGGCCCGGCGAGCTCAAGGTCTCGGTGGTTACCCAGTACGAGCTCGAGTATGGGGTGCATCGCAGTGGGCGGACCGAGGAGCTCGGCCTGGTGGTGGCTGCGTTTCTGGGAAATGTCGAGGTGCTGCCGTTCGACGTGCCCGCCGCCCGCCGGGCCGCGCAGATCAGGGGTGACCTTGCGGCCTCCGGCACAATGATCGGGTCGTACGACTTGCTGATTGCCGGGCACGCGCTCGCGCTCGGCGCCACCCTCGTAACCAACAACAATCAGGAATTCGAGCGGGTGCCGGGTCTTCGGGTCGAGAACTGGACTCGCTAGCTCGCTGCCTCGTTAGCTCACGAGGGCGCCGCGACAGCTCGAGCCGCCGCCGGCGGTGCAGGCATAACAGTGGTCGTCGCAGCGGATGGAGCGAGAGGCTAGAGCTTCGAGGTCGAAGTCGCGGATATGCCGGGGCACACGGCTGTCCAGCGCCATACCGATCGCCTGGTTGAAGTCGCAGTCGTAGAGACTACCGTCCCAGGCAACGCTCACCGTATTCCGACACATCAGGCTCGGGAGTGTGTCCGGATTGAAGGCCTGGGCGAGTTGCTGATGATAGGCGCGCAGCCGCCCCTCGCGTTCGAGGATTGCGGCGAACCGGCCGATGGGAGCGTTCGTGATCGTGAAGAGGCTATTGAAGCGAATGCCGTGCTCCTTGAACAGCACCTCGCGATAGTTAGCCTCCAGCGCGCACTGTTCGGGGGCTACGGTGTCACCTTGGGGGTTGTAGACGAGGTGCAACAGCAGCCCGCCGGACGGGTCACCATAGCCGAGCTCGTTGAGACGCCGCAGCACTCGAATATTGCGTGCGTAAACTCCCCTTCCACGCTGCTGGTCAACGAGCTCCTCCGTGTAGCAGGGCATCGAGCCGATCACCTCCACCCCCAGGCAAGAGAAGAGGTCGGGGAGGTGGCTGTAGTCGGGCTCCTCCATGATCGCCAGGTTCGTGCGCACGCTCACCTGGCATCCGACGCCTGCCGCGGCCCGGACTAGCTCCTCGAACTGCGGATGCATCTCGGGTGCACCACCCGTGAGGTCCAACCGCGGGATCTCGAACCGCTCGAGCACCCGGAGGACGTGCTCCAGTGTTTCGGGAGCCATCGACTCACCACGCCGCGGACCGGCCTGGATGTGGCAGTGCAGGCACGACAAGTTGCAGCGATACCCGAGATTGACCTGCAGGATCTCGACGGTATCGGCACGCAGCCTCACCCCCAGTCCCGCCAGCTTCTCGAGGAAGGGCGAGAATTGTGCTCCTTCGGATCCAGGGACAATCGATGCACTTTCCATAAGCCAGGGAGTTTACTCCGCTGCCACTGGCGATCAACAACCGGAGGTCGTGCGTCGGTGTTCGGCAAGCTACAGGAAAGGGCTGGTCGCCATTAGTCCGGGACTCTCCCCAGGGCTCCCATCCCGAAGCGAACAGACGCGGTCGCGGCGGCATATAAGGAGTAGACACAGGCGCAAGTCATTCCGGTTAGGGAATGATGACCGCTCGCGGAGTATGAATGTTGGGGGGAGCTTGATGAGATCGAAACTAGGCGCAATTCTCCTCGGATTGCTACTGCTGACAACGACAGCCTGCGTTGTCCAGCCCGAGGTGCACAATCCCGAATGGCTGTGGTTGCCGCTGCTGATCACCGTCCCGCTGGCGATCATCACGGCGTTATTGGGCATGCTCGTTCTCTACTATGTGTTTCTGGTACGGGCCATTCTCGAGATGCTGGATCTTGACGCCAACAAGGTGTTGTTGGGTTTCTGCTGCGTAGCCCTCATCCCGGCGCCACCCTTCATCTTGATGGGCGTCATGCTCATGGTCATCTGGAGCCTGCACAAGCGCGGACCCGAAACCGCCCAGGCGTCAGAGGAATAGACCCTCAACGCTCAGGTAGCGCTCACCACTATCGGCAAACACGCAGACGATGACCTTGCCACGGTTCTCGGGTCGGCCGGCAATCTGGATCGCGGCATGGGCAGAAGCACCCGAGGAGATGCCTACCAGCAGGCCCTCCTTCTCGGCGATGCTCCTGCACGCGGAGAACGCCTGCTCCTCACTGACCAGGAAGATCTCGTCGAGAATCTCTCGGTCGAGGGTCTCAGGCACGAAGCCGGGCGCCGTACCCATCAGCCGGTGCGGGTGGAAGATCCCCTTGGAGATGTAGGGCGACTCCTCGGGCTCGACTCCTACGAGCCAAACGCCGGGCTTCTTTTCCTTCAGGAAGCGGCCGGCGCCGCAGATGGTGCCACCGGTGCCCAGCCCCGCCACCAGGATGTCGATTCGGCCATCGGTATCCTCCCAGAGCTCGGGACCGGTGTTCTTGTAGTGAGCGTCGGGGTTGGAAGGATTCTGGTGCTGGCCGACGTAGAAGTACTCGGGATGCTCGGCGAGGATCTCCTTGACGCGACGCCGCGCCCCGGCGGTGCCTTCCGAGGCCGGCGTGAGGGTGAGCTCGGCCCCCAGTGCCTTGAGAACCTGCCGTCGCTCGCTGCTCTGAATCTCCGACATCACGAGGATGGCGCTGTACCCTTTGATGGAGGCGAGCGAGGCGAGCGCCATTCCCGTGTTGCCGCTGGTAGCCTCGATCAGGGTGCTGCCCGGCGACAGGTGACCCTCGCGCTCCGCATCCTCGATGATCTGCAGCACCGGCCGGTCTTTGATGCTGAGCGGATTCATCATCTCGCACTTGGCGAGGATCGTGTGCTCGGGTGCCAGCCGCTCGAGACGCAAGAGTGGTGTGTTGCCAATCAGCTCACTCAGG
>JAUWTE010000388.1 GCA_030609765.1 Acidobacteriota bacterium | reverse complement strand
CCCAATCGTCGTCCTCATACGTTCGCAGTTCGAGCGTGCCCTTGCCGCCCATCGCACTGATCGCGTTGTCGATGAGGTTGGTCCAGACCTGGTTGAGCTCACTGCCGTAGCCCTGACAGCGAGGCAGCTCCTCCGGGAAGTCGAGACTGACCTTGATTCCGTCTCGAAGCTTGCTGCTCAGCATGACAAGAGTGTCGTTCAGCCCCTCGCGCACGTCGACCGATTGAACGGGGGCCTGATCCATATAGGAATACCCCTTGAGGGCCTTGACGATGTCCGCGATTCGCCGGGCCCCGTGACCGATCTCCTCGAGCAGCGTGTAAGCCGTAAACTGACTGCCAAAGTAGTCGATCACGATCGGTGCTACCGCAGGGTCGAAACTCTTGGTCAGATCCTCCAGTTCGGAAGCGCACAGGCCCATCGCTACGAGCGTCGACGCATGCTCCCAGGGGTCGTCGATTCCGTTGCGGTCGAGCCAGTCCTCCACCTCCTGTTCGAGATCGCTGCGGGCCACCGGATCGAGCGAGCTCGGCTTCTTCGCTCGCGCCTCTGCCTCCTTCTCGAGCTCAGCGATGATTTCGTGCTGTTCGCTCGAGAGACCTGCTGCGCCAAGCGCGAACTGGGCGCGCTCGAGACGGGCAATCGAAGTCCTGAGTTGCTCTGCCCCCTGCCTGGCTATGGCCGCAGGATTGTTGAGCTCGTGTGCCATGCCCGCGCTCAGCCGGCCGAGAGTCGCCAGCCTCTCGCTCTGACGCAGCATGACCTCCTGCTGCAGGTATGCCTTCTCGAGATCCCGAAGCTTCTGCTGCTCCCACAGCACGTGCACCTTGCTGTGGAAGAAGCCGCACACCATCGAAAGGCATTTGATATCGAGATCGGTGAAAGACTGGCGTCGCCTGAAGAACAGGTAGAGAGCCTGAGTCTTGCCGCTTTCGACAAGGGTGTTCACCGAGATCTGCTCAAGATCGTCCTTTTGAAGATGCGCAGGGAGTTGCTGCAGGGCCTCATGCATCGCTTCGCCGCCGAGGACGCGTGTCTTGCGGTCCCGCCATAGCGTTGCCTCAAAGCTGGACAGGGCGGCTGGGGTGGTGCGCATGACTTCTGAACCACCTCGATACCCGTCCACGAGAATGGCCATCGGCTCCGGCCCTTCGGTGTCCTCCGGGTCACCGTCGAAACAGACGTAGCGCCAGGAGTAGACGTCTGCGATGTACTTGAGCCTGCGGGCCAGGGCCTCACCGACAGTCTCGATGTCGCTCGCCGCGTTGATCACACCTGCCAATTCGAAGAGCGCCTCGTATCGCGACACCTTCGAGAGGAGATCCTGCGTCGAGGATCGGGAGTTTGCCGAGTGGTCGTTCATCTCGATCTTGCCTGAAGACTCTTCAGCTGAGCATCCCTCCGTGAGTTGTATAGGGCATGTATCCACGAGAACACAATGGGGCTGGATACAGTGGTTCCCCAAGAAAAACGTTTGGGGATTGAGCGTCAACCGCAAGCGACGGCGGGGGGAAGCGGAGGGGTAGGGATTCGCTGTCGAGCCCTGACAAGGGCGAGACATTCGCGAGCGAATTGAGCGGACTACCCTGAAGTCAGGGAGGACACCAGTAGTTGTTCGAGGGCATCGCACGCTCAAGGTCTCGCCGCTGAAGTGGCTCGACCGGTTTCGCAAGCTCCGCCTGCTCAGAGGTCTCGGCTTCGCCTCGAAAGCGAATTTCGTCGCCTCGTTTGAGCTGCCGGAGACACTTCGGTTCACTCAGGACGGGCGGGATACCTGAGGAGGGTCGCCGTCTGGTCTCCGAAATAGACGGGCCTACCCTCCTGGGAGAACTCGAACTCGAACCAGATCGTCGTGCGGTTCGGGCCGCTGCGGGATCTGACCTCGTGAGAGCGCAGTTCAAGGGGCGGACCGACCAGAGCAAGGTTCTTGAAGTCTGCCCGCTGGATTCGGCTACCGAAGGCGACCCAGCCCTCTACCCATCGACATCCGTGGAAGAACCAGGCGTGGAGGCACCCCAAGTTGGCCGTGGCCATGATGCTCTCGGATCCCGAAACGTGCGACGGGTGCCCGTTCCGGACGCGTTGGTACTGTGCGAGCGGAAGAAAGCGGTTCGTATCCATGCGCGCCTGGACCTCCCGCCTGCGGGCATCCAGCTCCGTGATTTCGTCGATGAGGAACGCCTCCTCCCCGTAATGGAACGTGTCCAGGAAGTGCCGCATCTGGTCTGGGTCGTAGGGACCGGGGATTTCGCGAGCCATGTGTGATGTTCCGCTGTTGTCGAGGTGTTGTCCTGCCGAGGCGAGCACGATATGTAGATTCCGCCGCACACGCTATGCGCGCTCAGGGTCTCACACCGCTCGCTCGCCCGTTGGCGGTGCCATACATTCCGCGCGCTGGCTGCATTTGTGGCTGCATGCCAGCCAGAACCCCCACCCATGTCTGCCGAGGCAAACATCGAGACCGACCGCCAGGCGATTCTCGATCTTGAGAGAGGCCTGTTTGCGGCGGAAGCCGCGGGGGATCTCGATGCCTGGATGGACTTCATCGACGATGATCCGGTCTTGCTGCCGCCCAACGAACCTGCCATGACAGACCGGCGCGCCTGGCGTTTCACTTTGTAGCCGCCGATGAGTTTCCATGCCTGTGGGTATATCGTCAGAGAAGG
This sequence comes from Acidobacteriota bacterium, assembly GCA_030609765.1. Classification (GTDB taxonomy): domain Bacteria; phylum Acidobacteriota; class UBA890; order UBA890; family UBA890; genus CALAKE01. The sequence goes on along the minus strand of JAUWTE010000388.1, from coordinate 1,389 downwards.
ATACTTCAGCAACGCAGGACAAGGAGCGCCTGATGTACCATCCGGGGAAGAAAGAAGCCTGGCTTGCGGTTGTGACTCTCATCGTGCTCGCAGTATTGAAACTCACGGGAGCGCTTTGAGGTTACTGCCGGGAGCTTGGCTATGAGACCGACCCCGATGGGACCGACCGCCACGTGATTACCGTACCTGTAGATCATGGAGTCTGAGCAATGAGCGAACGGGCCAAAGGACTTGCTTTCGTTTTGGTAGCTATCGGCACCCTCGGACTTCTGACGAATGAGTTCCTCTTCTCCTGGGGAAGGGTCGCCACGCTCGTATTCGCCGCAGCCAATGGAATCGGACTTGTTGCTGTGGGAATCGCACTCTGGGGTAAGGGCCAAGACACTCCAAAGTAGTGTGACTCAACTGAAGGACCGGCCCGGTTGTTCGGTCAGCGTGCCATCGGTGACACAAACAATGACAAGACGTGAGAGTCGCGGCCTACGTTCCCTCCTGCAGCTCCTCCAGCAGCGCCCGCGCCTCCTGCGCCGGCCGGAACTCCGGGTCCGCCTCGGACCAGATATCGAGTGCTCCCTCGAGCTCCGCGATCGCGTCGGCCGTCCGGCCCTGGGCCGCGTATAGGCGTGCGGCCTCGAGCCGGTAATTCGCGTTGCCCGGATTCGGCTCGAGAAGTCCGTTGATTTCTCCTTCGGCCTCATCCCATCGCTCGAGCTTGCGCAGGCAGCTCGCCCGCCAGAGTAGATACTGTTCGTTCAGCGGCAAGATTTCGAGCGCCTGTTCGTAGCTCGCCAGCGCGCGTTCACAGTCGCCGTCCTCGAGCTCCGCGATCCGTCCCTCCACCCATGCGCCGTGGGAAGTGCGAGCCGGCGTCGGGCCTCGTGACCGTTCCCACTCGCGCATGCCCGCGAGCGATGTTCGGGCCGCTTCCAGGTCACCCGTGTCCAGGTGGATCTGTACGGCCCACCGCTCGATCGACTGATTCCACGGGGGATCGACGGAGCCCTTGAGACTGTCGACTTGGGTGAGGGCGAAGGTCTCGCGTCCGCCATCGGCCGCCGCGTAGATGGTCTCCGACCGGCCCATCACGTAGACGACCCTGGTAGCGTTGGAGATCTCGCGGTTCGCCGCGAGACGTCGCAGGTAGGCGTCCTGCAGGCGGCTGAACTGACCCCTGCTGTAGTAGAACCACTCCTCGAGGGCGGCGGCGGCTATTCGCTCCCGTGGCGTCTGCGCGCGCGTGTCGACCTGCTCGACGCGCCGTGCCGCGTCCTCGTGCAGGCCCTCTCGAATGTCGAGTCGTGCGAGCCGGTTCAACACTTCCAGCGCGTCCGGTGCCGCGACTCGGGCCCGCTCGAGCTCCTCCCGTTCTCCATCGTAATCCCACCGGCT
>JAUWTE010000360.1 GCA_030609765.1 Acidobacteriota bacterium | reverse complement strand
GCTGAGTGCTCTCGTCGATGCGGCGATGGATCGCATCTCGGCCTACATCGACAGCCTGCCCGAGCAGCCTTCCTTCGCAGTGGGAGGGGCTGCCGAGAGGGCGCGATCTCTCGTGGAGCCGCTCCCGGAGCGGGGGCAGGCATACGATGAGCTCCTCGAGTTGTTGTTCGAGGAGGTCATTCCCCGGGGCTTCGGAACCGCCGTTCCCGGCTATCTCGCGTACATCCCCGGAGGCGGGATCCCGCAGTCGGCCATCGGTGACTTGATTGCCGAGATGGTCAATCGGTACACGAGTATCTGGCTGCCGGCGCCGGGCCAGGCGCAGATTGAGACCGTGGCGGTCCGCTGGCTCTGCGACATGGTCGAGTACCCCGAGGATGCGCGCGGCCTTCTCACCTCCGGTGGCTCGATGGCGAACTTCATCGGTCTGGTGACAGCGCGGCGCGAGAGGCTGCCTGAGGATTTCCTCGCGGGGATGATCTACGTCTCCGACCAGGCGCATCACTGCGTGCAGAAGGGCGCGATGCTGGCCGGATTCCCTCTTGGCAATGTCCGGATGATTCCCAGCGACGAAAACTTCCGCATGCGCCTCGATGTCCTGGAGCAGAGCATTGCGGAGGATCGCGAGGACGGATTGACGCCCTTTCTGGTGGTTGGCAGCGGTGGCACGGTGAACACCGGGGCTGTGGATGATCTGACGGCCATCGCCGACATTGCCGAGCGCGAGAGGCTGTGGCTGCACGTCGACGCCGCCTACGGTGGGTTTTTCGTGCTCACCGAACGTGGCCGGCGCAAGCTCGCCGGAATCGAGCGTGCCGACTCGATCGTGCTCGATCCGCACAAGGGGCTTTTCCTCCCCTACGGCACCGGCTCGCTCCTGGTGCGAGACGGGGCTGCACTGAAGCGGGCCCACACCGTCTCGGCAGGGTACATGCCCGAGATGCAGACTGACCCCGACTTTCTCGATTTCGCCGAGATGTCGCCCGAGCTATCGCGCGATCATCGTGGCCTGCGTGTTTGGCTGCCGATCAAGATGCACGGCATCGAGCCTTTCCGGCGCAACCTCGACGAAAAGCTCGATCTGACGCTGTGGGCAACCGACCAACTCCGCACCATCCCGGGGATGGAGATCGTTGCCGAGCCGGAGCTTTCACTGGTCGCCTTCCGCCTGTTGAAGCCCGGGCTGAGCGACGAAAAGCTCAACCGCATGAATCAGGAGATCCTCGAGGCCGTTAACGCGCGCAAGCGCGTCTACCTCAGCGGCACGCTCCTCGACGGCGTGTACCTGCTGCGCATCTGCGTGCTCTCCTTCCGCACGCACCTGGCCGACATGCAGCATGCCGTCGACGACATCCGTGCCGCGGTGGAAGAGACTGCGTAGCCAAGGCCCTGGGTGCTCCCCGGTCGGGTGCTCCCTAATACTCCCAAGGGTGCAGCATGCGGATCCACGCGTCCCGGTCCCTGACGCGGGTGTCGATCTTGAGCACGGTGCCGTCCGGTTCCACGTAGCTGTAGCCGTCGACCCGCGGGTCCTCCAACTGGATCGCGTCGCGTCGCACACTGCCAACGTCGATGGTGAGGAAGTCGCCGATTTTGTATTCCTCCCTGCCGAGCTCGCGAGTTCTGTTCGGTGATGAGCTGTCCCGGCCGAACGGACTGCGGTATGTGGACTCTCGACGCGCCAGGCGCGTCGGACGCAATTCGAGATACTCGATCTTCTCGATGCCTGACTCGAACAGGGTTCGGTAGATGATGGTCAAGAGCCCGGGGTTGATGCTGGGGGATAGGTAGACGCCCCGCGGCACGGTGGGGTCGGCGAAATCGGAGGCCCGCACCCGGAGGTTGAACTCACGGATTCCCATGGCCAGGGGGTTCTTCACCAGGTACTTGTTTTCTTCGTAGGTGAGCTCGACCTCCTCGTGGCTGTAGCTGACCTGGGAACCGTCACGGTCACGATTGAAGGTCACACGCAGGGGGAATCCGTGCTGGTTAACCACCAGTTCGACGCGAGATCGATTCTCGCTCCGCTCGTCGGGATTGAGGATGTTGCCGTTGCGCGCATAGCGCAAGGATTCATGATCGAGGATGAAGGTGGCGCGAAAATCTGTGGGATCGCCCTCGAGAGACTCGAGTCGCATCGTCCAGAGCACGGTCTCTCCCGGTGTCAGCACTCTCTCGGGACCCAGGGTGTAGCGGCGCTCTTCCCCTACCTGGAAGCCGAAGGCTTCCTTGGGGGCCTCCTTGCGGGCTTGGCCGATGGTCCCTGAGTGTGCCGAGCCCGCTCCGGGACCTGGACGGGACTGCTCTGACGCCCCAAACAGCAGTGCCGGCAGAATGAGGCATGCCGCCAGGCGTGAGGATTTGGCCACCGCGATGCTCATGCGCGCATTCAAGGGGGAGAGGTGATCTCGGATGAGGGATCAGAGTAATACTAGCAGCCCGCTCGATGGTCTACGCTTGAGGGCAGCCAGACCACTGCAATCCGATGAATTCGAAATTGGTGACGAGACCGAGAGCCGCGAGCTTCTGAGCGAATGGCGCAGGCATCGTCGCCGGAGGAAAGGTGGATGAACGGCTCCATCGTTTTGCTGGTGATGTTGCTCATCAGCATGCCCGGAGAGGACGCCAGCATGCAGGCCGACCCGACCCAAGAGCAGATCCTGAGCGCGGCGCGTCAGATCATGATCTCCGCCCACTATTGCACCCTCATCACCCTCGACGCGGGAGGTCACCCCCATGCGCGCGTCATGGATGCGTTCGAGCCCGAGCCCGACCTCACTGTGTGGTTCGGTACCAACAGAATTACGCGCAAGGTCGGCGAGCTGAGCCAGGACTCCCGAATGACGCTTTCCTATTTCGATCGCGACGATCCCGGATACGTGACTCTGCTGGGCGAAGCGCGGCTGGTGACCGATATCGAAGAGAAAACTGCGCGCTGGAAGAAAGAGTGGCAGGCGTTCTACCCGGACGGACCCTCGAGTGAGGACTACATGTTGATCGAGTTTCGGCCCTTCCGGATCGAGGTGATGAGCATTAAACACTCGATCGCCTCGGATCCGCAGGGCTGGAAGCCGGCGATCGTGGAACTCTCCTTCCAGTAGGCCGTAGTAGTTGTGTGATGCTGCTCGTCTTTCTGGCTCGGTGCGGCGTCTCAAGGATGAGGGCTTTCTGGCCTGTTTCGGCTACCATTGGGCACACCGAATGGGTCACGATCCGACCCACCAGCGGCCGGGTGCATTGTTCCAGGCGAGCCACGAAAGTAGAGTATCGGCACACTCGAGTCAGGCTCCCGAAAGAAACGCAATCTGATGATCGGACAGACACTCAATCACTACGAGATTCGCGAGAAGCTTGGAACCGGCGGCATGGGGGAGGTCTATGTCGCTGAAGACACCAAGCTGAATCGACAGGTAGCGCTAAAGGTCCTGCCTGCCGATCTCGCAGAGGATCCCGAGCGCCGCGAGCGCTTCGAGCGCGAGGCCAAGGCGGTTGCTTCCCTCAACCATCCCAATATTGTCACCATTTACTCGGTCGAGGAGGCAGAGGGGCTGCACTTCATCACCATGGAGATGGTGGAGGGCAAGACTCTCACTGAGATAATTCCCGAGGGCGGGATGCCGTTGGAGGAGTTCTTCAGGGTTTCGATTCCCCTGGCGGATGCCATCAACACGGCACACCAGAAGGGAATCACGCACCGCGACCTGAAGCCCAACAACGTCATGGTCACCAAAGAGGGACGGGTGAAGGTGCTCGACTTCGGTCTCGCCAAGCTCGTCGAGAATGGTGACGCTGCCGATCGTGCCACCCAGCTCGGTGCCGATCTCGGCACCGGCCAGCTCACCGAGGCAGGGCAGATCATCGGCACGGTTGCCTACATGTCGCCGGAGCAGGCGGAGGGAAAGCTCGTTGATCACCGCACCGACATCTTCTCGCTCGGTGTCATGCTCTACGAGATGGCTGCCGGCGAGGCGCCTTTCCAGGGCGACACCAAGATCTCGGTCATTACCTCGATTTTGCGAGACACGCCGCCTACTGTCAGCGACCTCAACCACACTTTGCCGAGCCACCTGGGGCGGGTCATCAACCGAACCCTGGCGAAGGACCCCTCACGCCGCTTCCAGACCAGCACCGACCTGCGCAACGAGCTCGAGGACCTGAAAGCCGAATTCGACACGAGTGAGATGCGCAGAAGCGGCATGTCGATCGGCCCGATCACACGGCGCAAGAGGCGACGGAATTGGACAGTGGCGGCCGCCGGCGTGGTGGGCTCACTCATGATCGCTGCCCTCTTCTATGCGATATGGCCGCGAGATTCAGGGCCTAGTGGCGC
>JAUWTE010000001.1 GCA_030609765.1 Acidobacteriota bacterium | reverse complement strand
GAGCATCTCGACCAGGGTCTGGGTGATCTCGAGCCGGCCACCGGAGTGGCCGTTGGCGTGCACATTGGCGCGCAGAACCATGGCCGCGCGGACGTGGTCGATGGGCGCCGGCTCACCAATACCCGCGGCGTGGTTGTAGATCAGGTAACGCTGAAAGTCGCGCACCTGCTCGTCGTCGAGAACGACCTCGGAGAACTCGCCGATGCCGGTATTGACGCCGTACATGATCTCGCCCGCCGCGAGGCGCTCTTCGATGAAGTCGCGGCAAGCGCGGATGCGCTCTATGGCATCGGGATGCAGCTCGACCTTCTCGCCACGACGTGCGACGGCCTCGATATCTTCGATTGTGAGGGTTTTTCCCGTCAGTGTGATCGCCACACGGAATCTCCTTATTCGGCTGCTCGGGTCTTGAAGCGTCTTGACCCGAGCGTTATCGGGTCGGTCGCTCCCACCCACCCCGCAGCAACCGGGAGACCCGGTCCGCGTGCCACTGATTATAGTCCGGAATCGGTTCGGTGTCCCTGGCGAACGAAACAGCAGGCCGCGGTGGAGGTATGGTGAGCCCTCGAAACAACTTGTGGGAACCCTTCGTATAGACTATCTATAGGAGTAAGCGGGTCAGGCGCGTAAACGTGCGAGCCGGGCAGCTGTGCGACGATCCGCACCAGGAGCCAGGCCGCACGCCGGCGCGACCCAAGGCACCGCCACGTCACGATATCGACGGAGATACTTCATGGGCAAAGGCAAAGCGGACCTTCTTCGCGGCACCCTTGATCTGCTCATCCTCAAGACCTTGACCCTCGAGCCCATGCACGGTTTGGGCATCTCCCGGCGTATCGAGCAGACCACCCGGGGAGTTTTTCAGGTGCAGGCCGGGTCTCTGTTTCCGGCCCTGAAACGTCTGGAACAGGAGGACTGGATCGAGGGCGAGTGGGGTGAATCGGAAAACAACCGGCGCGCCAAGTACTACCGGCTGACGACAACAGGCCAACGTCGACTGGGCCAGGAAACGGACAACTGGGCCCAGGTCACAGTGGCCATCACCCGAGTGTTGGAAGCAACGTAGTGTCCTGAGTCAGGACACCAGATCGTCCTCATCGCTCCCGGAGGGGGACACCCATGAGCCTACTTTCGCGCATTCGCGGCACCCTCAAGTCGCTGTTTCTGAAGCAGACACTCGACCGAGATCTCGACGAGGAGCTGAACAGCTACCTCGACCTCTTGGCGGAGGAGAAGGTGAGCGCCGGCATGACCCCCGAGCAAGCACGCCGGAAGGCACGCCTCGAGCTCGGCGGCGTCGAGCAGGTGAAGGAGCAGGTCAGGGAACAGCGTCTCGGCGCCTCGATCGACACTTTTGCCCAGGATGTTCGTTACGGCGCCCGCAGCTTACGCAAGAACAGGGGGCTCACCATCGTGGCCGTGCTCATCCTGGCGATCGGGATCGGTGCGAACACGACACTCTTCAGCACCGTCAGCGCCGCATTGATCGGCGGCTTGCCGTATGAGGAGCCGGATCGACTGGTCGCCGGGCGAAAGTCCCGAGATGGTGCCCCGGCGGGCCCCGTCTCACGAGTGGACTACTTCGACTACCGCGATCAGAGCGAGCTCTTTGAAGGCCTCGCCCTGATCGGAACGAACACTACGCAACACACGGTTACAGGTGGTACCCAATCGGAGCTGGTCGAGTCCGCCCCGGTGACGTGGAACCTCTTTTCTCTCTTGGGGTTGAGCCCGGCGCTGGGGCGCGGATTCTTGCCCGAGGAGGAAGCCATGGGCGGGGCGGCTGTGACTGTCATCAGTTACTCGCTCTGGCAGAGTCGTTACGGTGGCTCGCCCGACGTCCTCGACAGCACGATCAATGTAGACGGCTACCCGCTCGCGATCGTTGGCGTCATGCCGGCGGGCTTCGAGTTTATATTCGACGCCGACGCCTGGCGTCTGATCGATCTGGACGGCCCCTGGGACCAGGTTCGCGACTCGCATAGCCACTGGGTGGTCGGAAGATTGAAGCCTGAGGTGACGCTCGACCAAGCGCAGAGCGAGCTCGATGCGATTTCTGCCGGGCTACAACAGCTCTACCCCGAAACCAACGAGGGCAAGGGCCTGATGATCGTGGGCCTGCAGGATTTCATGGTCTACAGCATCCGCTCCAGTCTCCTGGTGCTCATGGGGACCACGGCTCTGGTGTTGTTGATCGCTTGCGCCAATGTCGCCGGCCTGCTGCTGGCACGGGGGCAGCGCCGCATGTCGGAGATGGCCATGCGCGCGGCACTGGGAGCCTCCCGCTGGCGCCTCGTGCGGCAGCTCATCACCGAAAGCATCATTCTCACCACGATCGCCGGTGCGCTCGGGGTGTGGCTCGCCTATCTGCTGCAGGACCTGATCGAACAAGTCATGCCGATGGGAGACCTGGGAGTGAACCCTCCCGCCATCAACGGCGGAGTTCTGCTTTTCGCCGTGGGGGTGTCGATAGCAACGGGCCTCATCGTGGGTGTGGTCCCGGCATTGGTCGGCACCGCCGTTCACCCATCCCGTCAGCTGAGGTCCGGAGTTCAGATGTCGGAAGGGATCCGTGGCATGCGCCTGCGCGGTGGCCTCGTCGTATTGCAGGTGGCAATCTCCGTCGTTCTTCTGATCGGCGCGGGCTTGTTGGTGCGTAGCCTGGTCCAGCTCAGCACCGTCGAGCTGGGCTTCGAGGCCGACAACCTACTCACCGCTGGGATCAGGATTCAGCCGAGCAAGTACCCGTCGGCCGAAGAGCGCAGTCTGTTCTTCGGCTCTCTTGCGGAGGAAATCGAGACACTGCCTGGCGTGACCTCGGCGAGCCTGATCAGCAAGCCTCCCATTCGGAGACCTTGGACAGACTGGCCCATCTGGCAGGAGGAACAGGGCCGACCGATGCCGGAGGACCAATTCTTTGTCATGGCCAGATGGGTTACGCCGGGGTATTTCGAGACAGCCGGCATTCCTCTTTTTCGGGGCCGGGATATCTCGGCACAGGATGTCGCCGGAGCACCCCAGGTCGTTGTCATCAGCGAGATGACGGCCGGTACCTTGTTCCCGGACGAGGATCCACTCGGGAGAATGGTGGGAATCGGATGGAATGATGTCGGGTATGAGATCGTCGGCGTGGTTGGCGACGCCCGGCTCAACACCGTCGAACGCGTGGTTCCCGCCTTGTACATGTCCTCGGCCCAGATGGGCGACATCCGAATGGGCTTGATGGTGCGAACCGACGGCGATCCGTCGCTGCTCGTGGGTCCCATTCGCGAGCTCTTGCGACAAATCGACCCCGACGTGGTGCTCGCGGACCCGACCGCCATGACCACTGTCCTCGAGGATTCATTCGCCGGCTTTCGCGTCATCATGTTGTCGCTCGGGAGCATTGCCGGCGTCGCGCTGCTGTTGACGGTAATCGGCCTGTATGGGGTGCTGGCCTACAACGTCAGCCAGCGGACTCGTGAGATCGGCATCCGGCTGGCGATGGGGGCGAGCCAGACCGACCTGATCGGCATGGTAGTGCGACGTGGATTGTTGCTGGTGGGCTTGGGCCTGCTCTTGGGACTGGCCAGCGCGGTCCCGGGAACCCTGTTGATGCGGCAGCTCCTTTTCGAGACGGGGACGTTAGAACCGTCGATCTACGCGATCGCTACCTTGATCTTGGGCATAGTGGCGGCTCTCGCTTGCCTCCTCCCCGCGTGGCGCACCACCAGGGTCAATGTGGTGGAAGTCCTCAAGCAGGAATAGGCCTCATCTCTGGTATCGTATCGGCGCCACTAGCCCGCTCCCAAACCGATGAGGCCGGACTCCGCGCATGTCGAAGCTGACCGCAGGCGTGATGCGGTTGTTGACCGTGAGGTACGAACCTCGGCCCGACGCACGCCCCTTCATGGATCGAGTCGAAACCCGGAGCGATGCGGGCCTCGAAGTCTCCATCGCCGTTCCGAGTGACCGGGAGAGCGAGCGTTTCTTCGGCGTGCGGTTGGCCCACAGGGGAATGCAGCCGGTCTGGATACACGTCGCCAACCAAACCAAGGAGCCGGTGCGGCCCGACCTCATCAGCCTCGATCCGGCCTATTTCACTCCACTCGAAGCCGCCTACCTGAATCATTTCGCCATCGGCAAGCGTTTTCTCAGCTTTGGTCTCCTGGCTTGGATGTTCCTGCCATTGCTGCCGCTGTTGCCCTTCAAGCTCATCGGTGCACGGTTTGCCAACCGGCGCATGAATGCGTTCTTCAAAGAGCATGGCTTTCAGGCCGGACCGATCAGGCCAGGCAGCACGAAGGGGGGATTCGTGTTCACGGCGCTGGACGAGGGGATCAAGACGGTCCATGTTCAGCTCATCGCCGACGACCATGTACACGAGCTCGACTTCTCCGTGGAGGTACCGGGACTGACGCTCGGTGGCGAAAGTGGTGAGCCGGCGAATACGGGGAGTCTCGACGAGCTCGATGAGACCTCTCTTCGCTCATGGCTCGAACAGCAGCCACGATGCACGACGAACAAGCCTGGCAGCGTCGAGGGCGATCCCCTCAACCTCGTTGTCGTCGGCGACCGCGCCACCGTGCTGCGCTGCTTCGGGGCACGATGGGACGAGGTGGAGACGACCACCATCTCCACCGCCTGGAAAACAGCGAGATCTTTCCTGCTCGGTACCGAGTATCGCTACTCACCGGTCAGCTCCCTCTACCACGACGGACGAGCTCAGGATCTCGCTCTGCAGAGGGCGCGGGCCAGCATCAACGAGCGCCTTCACCTGCGGCTATGGCGGACGCAGCACGGCTTCAAAGGGCAACGAGTGTGGATCGGACAGGTGAGCCGCGACATCGGGGTTCGCTTCACTCTGAAGGCATGGAACCTGACGACCCACAAGATCGACCCTGACGTCGATGAGGCGAGAGACTACGTAATCGATGACCTCATGGCCGCGAAACGTGCATCGGTGGTCGGGTACGTGGGCGGAGTTGAAGCTGCGCCGCTTTCGGCCCCGCGGCACAACCTAACTGGAGATCCATACTTCACCGACGGCTCGAGGGCCCTGGTGGTTCTGGCAAAAGCTCGCACAAAGGTTTCATTCTTCCCACGGTGAGTCAAATGAAAAAAGAACCGCACGAGATGTTGAAGATGTCGCTGCGCTCGGGCTGGCGCGTAGTCGGTGCCGCAGGAGCCGCGGTGGCCGAGACGGCCCAATCTCTGGGCTTACCCGAGGCCGCCGCCGAAGATCTGCGGGCCGTCGTCGAGGAACTCTGTGACGAGATCATCGAGCACGGCTTCGATAGCGCTGACGACGCCAGCCTCGATGTGTCGGTGCAACATGCCGGCCACCTCTTGAAAGTGCTCATCGACGACCTCGGCGACCCGCTGGAAGGGCCACGCATCGAGGCTCACGAAGACTCAGCCCTGCAGCGCTTGTTGGCGGAAGGCCTCGCCGACGACCTGACACTGTCGAGCCACGGCCAACTGGGCAACCAATCTGAGCTCAGCAAGCGCTTGCCCACCAGGTCGGTGGCCGAATACCTCGATATCGCCAAACACCACGAGCGTGTGGCGTCCGATCCGGTGGCTGAAGACGCCCACGTCGAGATCCGCTTCATGGAGGCGTCTGAGGCGACTGCCCTGGCGGAGTGCATCTTCCACTCCTATGGATACTCGTATGACGCCGCGTGGGTGTATGAGCCCGACACCATCAGGGCCATGCTCGAGCACGGCACGCTGCGGTCGGTGGTGGGAGTGAGCACCGAGGACGAAATCGTCGGCCACCTGGGCTTCCGGCGTGAGGATCCCGAAGCGATCGTCGGTGAGTCCGGGCAGGCTGTCGTCGACCCGCGCTACCGCGGCCACCACATGCTCGGCACGATGAAGCACTTCCTGGCCGATTGGGGGTCGAACAACGGCATCGCCGGCCTGCACAGCGAGGCCACGGCGGCGCACCCGGCAAGCCAGAAAGCCAATCTCGAGCTCGGGGCGCACGAGACCGGCCTGCTCTTGGGCTATATCCCCTCGTCGGTCAGCTACGCCGCAATCGACAAAGGCGAGCCCGCCGACCGGCTCTCCGTGGTGCTCTTCTACATGAAGACCGGGGATGGGAAAGCCCGCCGGCTCTACGCTCCCGCCCGGCACCACGAAATGATCGGCAAGATCGCCGCGGGCGCTGGACTCATCGCGGAGCTGGCCGAGCCGAATGAGGGGGCCGAGCTATCCGGCGAGACGAAGCTCGAAGTCAGCATCCGGGCCGACCACAACCAGGGGCTGATCGGCGTGCACGAGGCCGGAGCCGACGCGGCCGAGAGGGTGGCGGATCGCCTTCGCTACCTCTGCTTGCACAAGCTGGACTGTATCTACGTCGACCTGGCGTTGGCTGATCCAACCACACCGATTTTGACACCAGCCCTCGAGGAGATGGGGTTCTTTTTCGGCGGCATCACGCCCAACCTCTGGCCGGGCAGCGACGTCCTGCGGCTGCAGTACCTCAACAATGTCGAGCTCGATCCCGCCAAGGTGGCGGTGGCCTCCGACTTCGGCCACGAGCTGCTCGGCTACGTGGTCGAAGCCCATGCAGGCTCCCGACGCTGATCTTCCCCCGCTCGGCCGGGCGACACCCAGGTGCCGCCCAGCCCGGCCTAAGAGCTAAACCAGCTTCATCTCCTGAGCAGCCTTGAGGAGTTCATCCCTGAAGTCAGGGTGGGCCAGCTCGATGATGCCGAGGGCACGCGCCTTGGTGGACTTCGCCTTCAGGTCGACGATCCCATGCTCGGTAGCGAGGTAGTGGGTGTCCATTCTCGGTGTGGTGATCACCGTACCAGGATCGAGACGCGGCACGATGCGTGAGATCTCGCCACCTTCAGCAGTGGAGTAGAAGGCGATGAATGACATACCGCCCTCGGACTTGTAGGCGCCGCGCACATAGTCGAGCTGGCCACCCGTGCCGCTGAACTCGAACCCTTCCAGGTACTCCGAGTTGCACTGCCCGAGCAGGTCCACCTCGAGCGTCGAGTTGATCGAGACCATCTTGCAGTTACTGGCGATGACACCTGGGTCATTGACGTAGGAGACCGGATAGCTCTCCATGCTCGGGTTGTCGTCGATGAACTCGTAGAGCTCCTTGTCGCCCAGAGCGTTGGCGAAAACATGCTTACGGGGATGGATGCTCTTCCGGCTCCCGGTGAGGGCCCCCTGCTTGATGAGCTGCACCATGCCGGGGCAAAAGAGCTCGGTGTGCACGCCCAGGTCCTTGTGGTCGCCTAAGGAGGCGGCCACCGCATTCGGGATGCCACCAATTCCCAACTGGATGGTCGCGCCGTCGGGAATGAGCTCGGTGATGGAGCGGCCGATAGTTTCCGCCTCGGGCCGCGGCGGTTCGATCGGCAGCTCCGGCAACGGCGACTCGCTCTCGACAATCGCATCGACCTCGGAGACGTGCAGAAGGGAATCACCGAACACCCGCGGCATCCGCGGATTGACCTCGACAATCAGCCTCTTGCAGTGCCTCGCCGCGGTAGAGATGTAATCGTTGATGGCCCCGAAGGTGAAGAAACCGGCGCGGTCCATGGGCGACACCGTGGTGATCACGACATCGACGTCCATATACTCGCGAATGAACCTCGGCACCTGGTGGAACTCGTTCGGGATGAAGTAGCTCAGGCCGCGTTTGATCATGTCCCGGTCGGAGGCGCTCACGAACCAGCTATAGGTATCAACGCGATCGGCGAGCCCGGGATCGAGGAGCGTCCTGCCCATGTGCGCCATGGGCAGGAGTGAATAAACCTGCAGGCCGGTCAAGTCACCGGCCCGCAACCGCTCGGCGAGGGCATCGAGAAGCGCAGGGGGCTCGCCCGCCGCCATGCCGTGGATCAGAGTGCTGGAGTCGGCCACCCCTGCAACGGCCGACTGCGGCGTTGTCAGCTTGCGCTGGTACTCCGACCTGTACACGGCCCCTAGAACTCCACGAGCCCGGCGAGCTTCAAAACCTCCAGGAAGTTGAAGATCGCCTGCAGATCGGACGGCCTGCGGTTCTGCGCATCGAGCGCCTGCTTGATCTGGTAGACGTTCATGGTGCCGTCGATCAGCAACTGCACCTCGCCGGTGTTCGCGACGTCCTGACGGCTGTACGGGAGCTTGGCTCGCTCCTCCGCCGGCACCGCCATGATGAACTCCTGGTAGCCGCGGTAGCCATTCGCCTTCACCAGAGCCGTCTGGCTCGGGACGACGGTCATCGCGCGCTGTTCCAGATCGGTCAAAACGATGGTCACAGGCTCCGTACCCAGGCGATCTGCCACGACGTTCATGTGGGCATCGATCGCGCTCAGATGTGCTGTCGCCACCGCGTCGATCGTCGACTTCATCTGGCCGACGTGGGCGCCGACCGCGGCCTCGTCATCGGCCAGCTCCATGATGCTGTCGAGGGTGTCGAGCTCGTTCCTCTGAGACGCCTCGACGTAGGCTCGCGCCATTCGGTAGGCCTCGGGCAACGTGTCGACCGTGGCGTTGTTGAGCTGCTCCAACCCCAGGATGAACTGGTGACCGAGACGCCGGGTGCCGTTGCTGGCCGTCTCGCCGGCGATCCGCATGGCAGTGAAATCGTCGGCCGCGGCGATGGTGTAGGCGGCCGCGGCGCCGATGATCGCTACGCGCTTGAGCTGGGTCGGGTCGGCCTTGTCCACCCGGTCGCCGGAGGTGTGATACCAGCGGTCGGGCCAGACGATCATCATGATACCGGGCACCTGCACGCCCCAATCGTTGAACACCATGTGGTCGGAGGCGCCGTAGTGGGTCTCGATGCTGTAGTAGAAGGGCTCGTCCGATCCGGACGGGGCCACGATGCGCTGCGGCACCTTGAAGAAGCCGCTACGGTTCTGGATCCGCTCGCGGTTCGATTCACCCACGAAGCGGTAGTAGTTCTCCATCACGTCGTTGATGTAGTGGGGGTTCCCGTAGCTGGTGCGCATCAGGCACATGAAGGCCTGGTTGAGGCTGAGCCACTCCCCCACCATGTCCATGTTGATGTTGCACAGCGTCTTTTCCATCAGGTCCTTGTTGGCCTTGACCCACGGACCCGTACCCGAGAACTCAGGGCCCCAGAGGAAGCGGATGGTGCGACGCGGGCGCGGCAGTCGGCCCTCGTCGATCAATGTGTGCAGCATGCGTGCAACCTCGAGGATGGCGGCGCTGCCCGACTTGTTGTCGTTGGCGCCTTGCTTGGTGTAGCCCTCAAAGAGGTGGGCGGAGAGGATCACCTCATCGGCATCGGGGTCGGTGCCCGGGATGTGCGCGACGATGTCCTGCAGGTCATAATCGCGCATCTCGGCTTCGATCTTGGCGTTTACGGTGAGGACCTCGCCGGCCATCAGCCGGGCCTTCAACGACTCGGCCTCACGCGGTGGAATGAAGAAGCCGAACTTGTTCTCGCCGCCGCCCCCCATGCGACCGCCAATGCCACTCCAGGGGATCTGCAGTGGGTCGAAGTTGGGCCGGCCGTTGGAGATCGAAACCACGCCCTCAGCGCCCAGCTCCTGGCAAGCATCGCGGTGTACTCGGCTGATCGGGCCCTCGGTGACCACGATCTTGCCGACGACATCGGCTCGCTCCAACTCATCGGGCGTGCCCTGGCCAACCCACACCAGCTGGGTCGTGACGTCGGTGGTCACGCTGCCGCGCGCCAGCATGGCGCGTTGATCCTGGTAGGAAGCGAGCTTCCGCCGCCCAGGCCGCACCTCCCAGAGCTCGCCCTTCGAGGCATCCCACGTCTGGTTACCGGGGAACCGCACCAGATCTCCACCAGCCAACCCGTAGCGCTTGACCTGATCGTAGATGTAGCTCGACTCGTAGAAGGTGTCGGCGTACTCCTCCGGGAGGCGATCCTTGTTGTCGCCGCCCGTCTCCCTGATGGTGTTCCAGGCGGTCTCCCCCGAGGCCTCGCCGACGATCTCGTCCATGAGCGCGGAGTCGAGGAAGGTCCATTGGTACCAGGCACTCACCTGGGCCTGTACGGCGACGGCCAGGAATCCGAGGCAGAACAGAACGAGAGCGGTACGTGCACGCATGGCGACCTCTCTGCTGGGAGCGGGTCCGAGAGGCATACGGAGCGGCGTCGCTCGGACAAGCTCCAAATGACAGACCTCAGGATCACCTGACGGCCTGTCGAGAATTGGCGCGCGGGAACCTGCCGAACCGGCAGCTCCCACCTATCGGTGCAACCAACCCCCGCCGGTGCATCGAACTCGAGCGAAGACGGATGGGAAACGCTTCGGGACCCTGGCCCGGATCTTTCACCGGGCTTGCAGGCGTCCAGTGCCGCGCCTGTCGCCAAGTCACGATTCTGCCCCTAATGCCGGGGCCATTCAAGCCGGGGAAATCGTCAGTTGGCCCGCATGAGGCCGATTTTCAGGCCCAAACCAGATTGGCAGGTCCGATATCCTGTACTATTCTTCTGGTTGTTAGCGCTCGCCCTGACCACGTTCACACGGAGCGCCACTCGAATCGTGTTTGACCACCTCCTCGAAGCCCTGGGTAATGTTCTGCGAGCCCGCTTGCGGGCAGGCCAGGACTCGAGTCGAGACCTACGGGAAGGCCTGGAGATTCACGCAGCTTCCTGAGGGAAGGAGACAGGGCCGATGGCAGTGGAACGCACCCATGACGTCCTCATTTTCGGGACCGGACTCGCCGGGCTACGCGCCGCGGTGGAGATCGCCCGGAAGAGTGAGGGCAAGATCGACATGGGGTTGGTGTCCAAGGTGCAGCTCATGCGCGCCCACTCGGGAGCCGCCGAAGGAGGTACCGCGGCGGTTCTGTATCCCGAGGAGGGCGATTCTTTCGACCTGCACGCCTGGGACACCGTTAAAGGTTCGGACTTCCTCGCCGATCAGGATGTAATCGATCGGTTTGTCCACCTATGCCCCCAAGAGCTCCTCCTTCTGGACCACTGGGGCATTCCCTGGTCCCGATACGAGGATGGTCGCATCCAGCAGCGCCCGTTCGGAGGCCACTCCTACCCGCGCGCGACCATGGCAGCCGACAAGACCGGCTTCATGGAGATGCAGACCCTGTACGACACCCTCGTCCAGTGGAAGAACTTCACCCGCTACGACGAGGTGTTCGCCACAGCGATTCTCGTCGAGGACGGCAAGTTCGCCGGCCTCGCGAGCATCGATCCGTTCACTGGAGAGTTGCTCATTCTGCGCGCCAAGGCTCTGATCATCTGCAGCGGTGGGGCCGGCACACTGTACGGCTTCACGACCTACGCGCAGACGGTTTCCGGCGACGGCCTGGCCTACGCCTACCGCACGGGAGCGATACCCCTCGAGGACATGGAGTTCCTGCAGTTCCACCCGACCGGGCTGGTTCCCTCCGGCATTCTGATGACCGAGGGGTGCCGCGGCGAGGGCGGATATCTGCGCAACTCCGAGGGTGAGCGCTTCTTGGACAAGTACGCGCCCGAAAAGATGGAGCTCGCACCCCGCGACATCATCTCACGCGCCATGATCACCGAGATCCTCGAGGGTCGTGGCATCAAGGGGCCAGGCGGGCTCGATCATCTCTGGCTCGACCTCACCCACCTCGGAGCCGACAAGATCAACCGCCGCCTGCCGACCATTCGGGAGGTGTGCATGAAGTTCCTCGGCCTCGATCCGATCCTCAAGCCCATCCCGGTGCGGCCTGTGGCGCACTACTCGATGGGTGGAATCGAGGCGGACATCAACGGGCAAACCCGCGTGCCCAACATCTGGGTTGCGGGTGAGGCTGCTTGCCATTCCCTGCATGGCGCCAACCGGCTGGGAACGAACTCGACAGCCGAGTGCCTGGTGTGGGGCTTCATCACCGGCCAGGAGGTCTGCAAGTTCATGGAGGGCGATCCCGAGCTTCCGGAACTCTCCGAAGCGGCGGTTCAGGCCGAGGAGAAGCGACTGTTCGAGGACATGCTGCAGCGCGACGGTACCGAGAACCCGTACGACATCCGCCATGAGCTGCGCGCCACGATGGACCAGCACGTCGGCGTCTATCGCGACGGCGAGGAGCTTGCAGCCGGTCTCGAGAAGGTCAAGGCCCTGCGGCAGCGCTTCGCCAACATCAAGCTCGAGGACCGAGGTCGTATCTATAACACGAACCTGTTTCACGTCCTGGAGATCGAAAACCTGCTCGATCTGGCGGAGGTGATGATCACAGGAGCGCTGGCGCGTACGGAGTCGCGCGGCGGTCACTCGCGCCGCGACTGCACGGAACGCGATGACGACAACTGGCTGAAGCACACGCTCGCGTGGAAGGAAAGCGACGGCGTGAAACTCGACTACAAGTCGGTGACCATCAACAAGTGGAAGCCGGTCGAGCGGAAGTACTGAGGAGGAATCGATGCCCGAAGTCAAGAGATATCCCAACCGCCTGGGCATCAAGGGCTGGCTCGTCGGCGGCAAGTGGGGGCCCGAAAGGTACCTCTACTTCCTGCACCGAGTCACCGGCCTGGGCTTGCTGCTCTACCTCCTGATGCACATCGTCGTTGTCTCCAGCCGCGCCTTCGGCCAGGAGCAGTGGGAATGGGCCATGGGTCGCGTCAGCGGTCCGGTCTTCCTGGTCGGCGAATTCCTCGTGTTCGTGGCGTTCGTCTTCCACGCGCTGAACGGCGTGCGACTGGTGCTTGTCGAGCTCGGCATTCTGACCGGCAAGGCGGAGGATCCAGTCTTTCCGTACCGCAGCTCGGTCAACGTGCAGCGCCCATTCATGATTGTGATGATGATTCTAGCCGCCATATTGATTGTCCTTGGCGGCTACGATTTCTTCGTCCTCGTCGCCCACTAGGAGAACTGCCATGAGCATGAAGGACACGAAGCTTTGGACCTGGCACATGGCCTCCGGGGTGATCATCCTGGTGCTGCTGGGAATCCACATGCTGGCCATGCATATGAGCGGCGTGATGCCGCTCGAGCGCCTTAACCCGGCGGGAGACAACCCGCTGGACTGGGCCAATGTCGTGGCACGAGGCCGCGAGGTTTCCCAGGTTGCCGGCTACATATTTCTGGTGGGATTCGGGCTGTTCCACGGCCTCTACGGGCTCAAAAACATACTGTTCGAGCTCAACCCCGCCCCGGGGCTCAAGAAACTGATCAGCGTTGTGCTCCTGCTGCTCGGCCTCGGCCTGTTCGTTTTCGGAGCGTGGTCGGCGGTGGCGGCGCGAACCATGGCGCTGTCGGTGTCGGGATAGGAGGACGTCATGAGCGACAACGGCGTAAAAGATTTCGTCTTCCGAGTTCGGCGCTTCGATCCGGTCAAGGATGACTCGCCCCACTATCAGGATTTCAAGGTCCCCGTTAAGCCCGGATGGACCATTCTCGAGGGCCTCTGGTACATCAAAGAGAACATGGACTCCAGCCTGTCGTGGCGCTCGTCGTGCCGCATGGGCGTGTGCGGGTCGTGCGGCATGCTGGTCAACGGCAGTCCCACGCTGGCGTGCAACACTCAAATTCGGGACGTGGCCACCGGCGTCCTGATGCTGGCACCGCTGCCGAACTTCGACATCATTCGTGACCTGGTGCCCGACCTGGCGCCGATGTTCGACAAGCACACCCACCTGATGCCCCACATCAAGCGTGACGATCAGGAGGAGATGCTCGAGCCGACCGACCAGTACTGGCAATCGCCGGAAGAGCTCGATCAGTTTCTGCAGTTCTCCTACTGCATCAAGTGCGGTTGCTGCATGGCCGCCTGTCCGACGTTCGCGACCGATGCGACGTTCTCAGGACCGCAGCCCCTGTCGCAGGCATATCGCTACCTGATCGACTCACGCGATGACGCCTTCAAGGAGCGCAAGACGCTCCTCGGCAGTGGTGGTGTCGGACCTTGGCGCTGTCACTACGCAGGTGAGTGTTCGACCGTCTGCCCGAAGGGCGTCGATCCGGCCCGTGCCATCCAGCTCATGAAGCGTGAGTTGGTGCTCGACTACCTGCGCCTCAGCAAGGCCAGCAAGCGTAAGCCCGCGGGGCTGTTGCCGGCGGAGAAGCGGCTTGGCCGTCGCGACGACATCCCCGAGGCACCGCCGTTCACGGTGGAGGACGCCAGTTAGCCGTTTGCCCGAACGTCTCGAGCGAGCGCGATGGCGCGCGATGACTGCGTTGCACTTGCTTCGGGTGCTCGACGTACTAACAAGTACGTCTCCGCGCCCGAATCGGCGCGCGCCTTGTCCTCACACGCCCTCGCGCTCGCTCGCTACGCCACCCGTTGAGAAATCCGGGCTAGAATCTCTGTGAACAATCGTCTGATTCATTCTCTCAGTGCGCCGGAACTGAAGAGGCATTAGCAATGGCGGAGCCGATTTATCTCGATTACAACGCCACGACGCCGATCGCGCCCGAGGTGGTGGCCGCCATGCGGCCCTATCTGGAAGGGGCGTTCGGTAACCCGTCGAGCCCGCACCGCTTTGGCATTGAGGCGCGCAGGGGCGTAGAGAAGGCGCGCGGTCAGATCGCCGCATTGCTCGGTTGCCAGCGCGACGAGATCGTTTTCACCAGCGGCGGCAGCGAGTCCAACAACGCGGCCATCAAGGGAACGGCGATTGCCCTCCGCGACAAGGGCCGGCACATCATCACGTCCACGGTGGAGCACCCGGCCGTCACCGAAGTCTGTCGCTTTCTCGAGGGCGAGGGATACCGCGTCACCTGGCTACCCGTCGACTCCACCGGCAGGGTCGACCCCGGCGATGTAGAGAAAGCGATCACCAGCGACACCATCCTGGTGACCATCATGCACGCCAACAACGAGGTCGGCACGATCGAGCCCATAGCTGAAATCGCTGCGATTGCGCGGGCGGCCGGCGTGCGCATGCACTCCGACGGAGCTCAATCAGTGGGCAAGATCCCCACTCATGTCCGGGAGCTCGGCGTCGATTTGTTCTCGGTGGCGGGTCACAAGCTCTACGGTCCCAAGGGAATCGGGGCGCTCTACCAACGCAGGGGCACCGAGCTCGCCAAGCTCATTCATGGCGCTGATCACGAGCAGAACCGGCGCGCCGGAACCGAGAACGTCTTGGAGATCGTCGGTCTGGGGAAGGCCGCCGAGATTGCGGCCCGAGATTTCCACCGCAATTCAAGCCACATGGAAGAAATGCGCGATCGGCTACAGGCAGCGATCGCCGAGCGTATCCCCGACCTGGTGGTCAACGGCCATCCCGAGGAGCGCCTACCCAACACGCTGAGCGTCTCCTTCCCCGGCGTGGAAGCCAACACCGTTCTGGATGAGCTCATCGACGTTGCCGCATCGGCGGGCGCCGCCTGCCACGCCGATCAGGTCGACGTCTCACCCGTGCTCGTGGCCATGGGCATCCCCGAGCACGTCGCCATGGGGACGATTCGGCTGAGCACCGGGCGCGAGACCACCGCCGACGAGATCGACCGGGCCGCTGAAAGCATCGGTGGGGTCGTGGGGCGGCTGCGGGGAGCATCCGCTGGTGACGGCGAGGTAGCGCCGGCGTACGCCGAAGGCGAGATCAAGCTGACACACTTCACGCACGGTCTCGGCTGTGCCTGCAAGATCCGTCCACAGACACTAGAAAAGATCCTCGCCCAGATTCCGCAACTCGAGGACCCGGCCCTGCTGGTGGGCACGGAGACCTCGGATGACGCCGCCGTCTACTGGGTAGCACCCGATCTGGCCGTCGTGGTGACCGTCGACTTTTTCACACCGATCGTCGACGACCCCTACGATTTCGGCGCTATCGCCGCAGCCAACGCAATGAGCGATGTCTACGCCATGGGGGCCAAGCCTCTCTTCGCGCTCAATCTGGTGGGGTTCCCGACGGGTCGCCTGCCGGACGAGGTGCTCGAACGGATCCTCGCCGGTGCCAACGACAAGGCTAGCGAGGCCGGCATTCCGATCGTCGGAGGACACTCTGTAGAGGACACCGAGCCGAAGTTCGGCATGGCGGTGACCGGCATCGTGCACCCCTCCGAGATCCTCACGAACAGCGGCTGTGAGCCTAGCGACGTGTTGGTGCTGACCAAGCCGATCGGGGTCGGCATCATGTCGACGGCCGCCAAGCGTGGCGCCGCGAGCCCCGAGGGCATCGCGCGGAGTACCGCGGTGATGGCCAGCCTCAACAAGGACGCGGCCGAGACCATGGCCGGCTTCCCGGTCAACGCTTGCACCGACGTCACCGGCTTCGGCTTTCTCGGTCACCTGATGGAGATGACCACCGCCAGCGGCGTCGATGTTGAGATATGGGCCGGATCCGTGCCCATGCTCGAAGAGGCCCTCGAGTGGGCCACCGCTGGAATTGTCCCGGGCGGCACCCGCGACAACCTCGATCACGTGACGCCCAGCGTCGATTGGAGCGCGGAGATCTCCGAAGTCGAACGACTCCTTCTGTGTGACGCGCAAACCTCAGGGGGGCTGTTGATCAGCCTGCCCGAAGAACGGGGTGAGAGCCTGGTGGCGGCCCTACAGCAGGCCGGAGTCGAGGAAGCGACCATCGTCGGCAGAGTGACCGGCGAGGGCGAGGGAAGGATCAGAGTACAGGCATGTACGAGACCAACCTCCTCTACCTGAGTCAGAGCGACGTCGGCGCCGTCGGGCTGGCGATGAGCGAGATTGTCGAGGCTCTGGAGCTCGCTCTGAGAGAGAAGGGCGAGCGGCGCGTCGAGATGCCGCCCAAGCCGGGCATCCATCCCCTACCCGACTCCTTCATCCATGCCATGCCGGCCTTCATCCCGGCGATCGGCTCTGCCGGCGTCAAATGGGTGAGCGGTTTCCCACAGAACAAGGAACGGGGCCTGCCCTATATCAGCGGCCTGCTGATCCTGAACGATCCCGAGACCGGCATACCCCTCTGTGTGATGGATTGCACCTGGATCACTGCCGCACGCACCGGCGCCGCCACCGCCGTCGCCGCCAAGTACTTGGCCCGACCCGAGTCCTCTCGCGTGGGCCATCTGGGGTGCGGCGTGCAGGGCCGCACCAATGCGCGCGCCCTCGCCGAGTTGTTCACGATCGAGGAGATTCGCGCCTATGATGTCGATTCACAGGTCGCGACCGACTACGCCGAGGCAATGCGAGCCGAGCTCGGGATTGCCGTGACGGTTGTCGGCCGTCCCCAGGAGGCCGTGCGGGAATGTGACATCGTGGTCACCGCCGGCCCTATTTTGCGGGTGCCGCACGCCACGATTCCGACCGGGTGGATGGAGCCTGGCGCTTTCGCCTGCCCGCTGGATTTCGATTCCTACTGGCACCCCGCCGCGCTGGCCGAGGCCGACAAGTTCTGCACCGACGGCCGGGAGCAGCTCTCCTTCTACCAGCAGGCCGGCTACTTCCAGAACATCCCGCCGCTACACGCCGACCTACCCGAGATCGTTTGCGGCACTCGCAGCGGGCGGGAGAGCATCGAGGAGCGCATCATCTGCTGCAACCTCGGCTTGGCGCTCGCTGATATGGCAACGGCCATCAGGGTCTACCGGGCAGCCGTCGACGCCGGCATCGGAACGATGCTGCCGCTCTAGCCGCCCTTCAGGCTCCTGAGCACGCCGACCACCACAATTACAGCCAGCACCCCCATCTGCACCCAGCTCCACTGTTGCCGGTAGAAGACCAGGAACAGGATGCCGGCGATGCCGACCACTACCAGAGCAACTCCAGGAAGCCTGATTCGTATTCCCACTGGTACCTCCCGTTAGTGCGCCTCGTGTGTGGTCAGGCCGCCGATCGGTCCGCGCATGGCCGTCACCATGGATGTGTTGGCCGTGAACCAGGAAGGATCTTTATCGGGCGTCCGGCTGCCCGGCGGGCGTAGGTAGAGGATGCGACCGTGCAACCGATCATCGGCAGTCGGTCCATCGCACCTCATCACCGACGGTTTCGGCACGCTGTACTGGCCGTCGGGGTGGTGATAGCCGAGCGTGTGCGCGATCTCGTGGCTCATGATGCAGCGTGAGCTTTCGTGCCTGGTGTTGATCTGCACGCGGCCCGAGAAGATGCCATTGTTGCCGGTCGTCTGCCAACCAGCCCATGATTTCGGGGTGCCGCTGTTTTGCACCAGTGCGATGACGATGACATTGGGGCTGAGCATTTGGCCTGCCGTTACCACCGTGCCGGGATCGTGGCCTTTTCGCCGCACGTCGCGACCCCGCACGAAGCCACCCGTGAGTGGCCTGAGATCGTTGTTGATGACGTTTTCCGCAAGGCTGATGAATGCGGCAGACGCCAGATCGTCGGTAGCGACCAGCCTCTGGCAAGACTCACTCTCGCCTCCCTCCTCACACCTGAACTTTCGAGTCCAGATCTCGAAGGTCGGCTCGCCGGTCCACCTGCTGGTGGGATTCGCCCCTTTCCAGCGGAACACGTGATCGAAGAAGCTCAGGTCGAAACCCATGCCGTCGGGGATGAGATCCAGATCGACCGTGGAGAAGCTGCTGACGGAAACGTGGGTCTCGCGCCTGAGGTAGAGGCCACCGCCGGCACGCAAAGGAAAGACGCCGGCCTGCGCCACAGCCAAGGAAAAATTGCCACTACCCGATGTGGTATCCGTATCTTGGTCGGGTATCGACACCTCGATGCCGGCCAGTGGTGCGCCACTGATGATGTCGGTCACCATACCTCTAGCGCCTCCCTTGAAGTCCTTGAGAGAGATGTCGAGAGTGGTGTTGGCGGTCATGTTGGCGCTCTTGGCTGACGACGTCTCGTAGCCTTCCTTCGAGGCGCGCACGGACAATGCCCCACTCAGGCCGGAGATGCTGTAGCGGCCGCTGCTGTCTGTGTCGTCAGACTTGCCGGCGTGCCGTCCGTCGACAACCTCGACGTGGGCGCCCTGGAGCGTCTCACCCGAGCTCTTGCCCGTGATGACGCCGCTGAGCGCATAGGTCTGCCCGGTGCCGGGGCCGGCGGGACTCGTGGGACTGTCGTCGCCGCCACATGAGATGGCCAGCGTGAGGACAACGGCGGCGCTGCCCCATCGAAGGACCCGAGTGCGCATTCCGGACATGCGTCTAATTCTACTCGCGGAGCTACTCCGCGCGAACCTACTCCCCGCGCAGCACGTTGCCGATGATGCCACCGATGTCCCCGCGGCCTCCCGAGCTCGTGTGCGCCGTGGGTAACCTCGGCAGCAACCAGTCGAGGAAGGCTTGATTGGAGCGAGTCTGCAGCCATAGCTCGCCCCTCCCCGAAAACTCACACACGAGCCCCTCACCGCTGATCAATGAGGTGAACATGCCGGCGACCTTCTTGACCCGGTACTCGAGCTGGGAGTCGAACGCAACGACGTGGCCGGTGTCGACAATCATGCTGTTTCCGTCGAGGGGAATGCGGTGGATCGCCCCGAAGGAGCTAAGCAGCACTTGCCCCTGCCCCTTGAGGTGCAGCAGAAAGAGGCCCTCCGACGAAAAGAACGTCTTGGCCCCACCCCACTTGATGTCGATGTCGACATCGGCATCCCCGGCAAGAAACGACCCGGACTGCACGAACAGGTCGCCGCGCACCTCCACATCGATGATGTCCCCGGGCAGGCTGGGAGCAAATGTCACTTGACCCGGAGCGCCGCTCGCCGTGAAGGTGTTCAGGAAGAACGACTCGCCACCCAACACCTTGCGCATCGCAGACTGCAGCAGGCCTCCTTGCAGGCTGCTAACCACTTCCATATTGGACGTCATCGACACCATGGCACCGGTCTCGGCGCGAATTTCCTCACCGGCGGCAAGGTCTACGACGCCCAGTGCATAGGAAGGACGATGCTCGATCTTGATCTCCATTTCACGGCTCCTTGTTTGTTGCGAATCGGCTTCCTGCGCGCTACTTCATCATCGGAGCGGATCTCATGTCCAGTATCCAGCTCCGGTATTCAGCCCGAACTTCTCAACGGATCGCGGCCTCACAAGCACAATGGCACGCTACCCCGCTCCCTTGTCGGGATGCTACTGTCCTGCGCCGAGGACCTTTGACACGCGC
This sequence comes from Acidobacteriota bacterium, assembly GCA_030609765.1. Lineage (GTDB taxonomy): Bacteria > Acidobacteriota > UBA890 > UBA890 > UBA890 > CALAKE01. The sequence goes on along the minus strand of JAUWTE010000001.1, from coordinate 8,519 downwards.
TTTTGGGCTCGTCGAACCGAAAACCGCCCGCGATCACGGCAACACGCTGCGCCGATGCAACGCAGCAGATGCGCCCTTGGCGGTGTAACCAGACCCATCACACTTTCACCACGGCCTGCTAGTGCTGTTCAACTCGCTCCAGTTCCTGATCTTCTTCCCCATCGTGGTAGCCCTCTACTACGGCCTACCCCAGCGACGCCGATGGGTCCTCCTGTTGGCTGCCAGCTACTACTTCTACATGAGCTGGAAGCCGGAATACGTCGTTCTGATCATGATCTCGACGGCGGTCGACTACGTGGCCGGGCGCCGTATGGGGCTACTGAAGGAACGTAGCCAGAGGCGCAAGTATCTCGTTCTCAGCCTCGTGTCCAACCTCGGCCTGTTGTTCGCTTTCAAGTACTTCAACTTTTTCAGCGCCAGCGTGCAGGTTTTCTTCGACGCCATCTCCCTGCCCGTCGAGCTCCCCGTGCTGAATGTGCTGTTGCCGGTCGGCATCTCCTTCTACACGTTCCAGACTCTCAGCTACACGATCGACGTCTATCGGGGGCGGATCGAGCCGGAGAAGCACCTGGGGATCTTCGCCGTCTACGTTGCCTTCTTCCCCCAGTTGGTTGCCGGGCCGATCGAGCGGGCCGGCCACCTGCTACCGCAGTTCTTCGACGAACACCGTTTTGACCCCCGAGCTGTGGCCGCTGGCCTGAAGTTGATGCTGTGGGGGTACTTCCTCAAGATGGTGATCGCTGACCGGGCGGCCATCGTCGTCGACCAGGTCTACGGCAACCTGAGCTCCTACACGGGCATGCCCCTTCTGGTAGCGACCTACCTGTTCAGCTTTCAGATCTACTGCGACTTCGCCGGCTATTCCTTCATCGCCATCGGCACGGCCAAGATCCTCGGGTTCGACCTGATGGACAACTTCCGCAGGCCGTACTTGTCGCAGTCGGTCCGCGAGTTCTGGACGCGCTGGCACATTTCGCTCTCGACGTGGTTCCGCGACTACCTCTACATTCCCCTGGGTGGGAACCGGGTGCAGGCCGGACGGTGGGCTTTCAACCTGATGATCACCTTCATCATCAGCGGGCTCTGGCACGGCGCCAACTGGACCTTCCTGGTTTGGGGCGCCCTGCACGGTGCCTACGTCCTCATCTCGCATCTGACCTCCGGACTTCGGCACAGAACCGTCGAGCTTCTGCGACTGTCGAAGGTACCCCGCGTGCACACTGTCTTACGCGTCCTTTTCACCTTTCACCTGGCCGCCTTCGCCTGGATCTTCTTTCGCGCCCCCTCGTTACCCGAGGCCTGGTATGTAGTCACACATATGTTCCGGGGCCTTGGCCAGGGGCCCTACGGCTTCAGCATCGGAGGACCTGACAATTTTGTGCTGGTCGTGCTGGCAATAGCGTTCATGGAGCTCGTGCACTTATTCGAGGAAAGCAGCCAAATGCGCCACTTCCTCGACGACAAGCCGGGACTCGTTCGCTGGCCGGTATACGTGACAATCGCCCTCGTGATTCTGCTGTTTGGCATCTTCGAGGAAACCCAGTTCATCTACTTCCAATTCTGATGAGCCGACTCTCCCAGGATGGAACGAGGTTCCTGCGACGCGGGCTCTTTTTCGCGCTCGTCGTCGCGGCCCTGCTTCTTGTCGCCAATGCGGCCTACTTGGCTATCGTCGCGCCGCAGTCGGTATTCGAGCTCACAGAACAGCAGTTTTCGCAGCAGGTCCCGGACGTTCGCCTACTTTTCATGGGGGACTCGCACGTCAAGGACGGCCTCGACCCGCGCGTTATTCCTGAGTCCTTCAACTTCGCCTCACCGGGCGAAAATTACCTGCAGACATACTGGAAGCTCCGGCATCTTCTCGAGCGGGAGGATCTCGATATCCAGGCCGTCGTGTTGCCGCTCGATTTGCATTCATTCTCGTCCACTCGCACCGACCAGGAGGCCTACTACTGGTACTGGAGCCGATATGACTTCTCCGGCGAGATCCGGCGCTCCATCCCCGAGGTATCGCCGCTGGCACTGCGGATCACAGCTCTGCTGCCCGTCCTCGGGAACGGCCTCGAGTTCGTGCGAGTGAACTGGCGTCACAGCGAGCTGATTCGAGGCTTCCAGGTTCTGCGTGGCGACTTCGGCCAACTCCCCGACAAGGCCGAGATTGCCGAGCGTCAGGCAGCCGAGCACCTGGGCGATGCGACGGTCCGAGAGCCTCTCCTGCTGGAATCGTTCGCGCGGCTGCTGGAGTTGGCCGCGGACAACGACATCACGCTGGTGTTCGTCCGCTTCCCGGTCTCTCCCCAATACAACGCCGCGGCGAGCGCATACATCGGTGACGTCGACGCCTTCTATGAACCCATGCTCGAGCTCATCGAGGGCACCCCGAACGCTACCTTCCTCGACGCACACGCCCTCTACTTCGAAAGCCTCGAGCTCTTCAGCAACAGCGAGCACCTGAACGGGCCCGGTGCGGAAGCCTTCACCCGCTACCTGGCGGAACGCTTCTTCTGAGGCTCGTCGCGTAGCCAGTCAAAGACGGTGAAGACCTGGCCGGCGATGATCAGCGTGCCGGCGCGTTGGCGGCCGGTGCGATTGGCTTGGACTGAATAGCTGACGGTCTCCTCTCCGACTCCGCTGTCTCCCGAGTTGATGCTGATCCAGGACACCGTACTCACCGCCGTCCAGGCACAATCATCGGAGGTGAACACCCTCACCCTGCCCACGCCGCCTTGGCTGTAGAAGCTCTCGGAGTTGTCGGTCAGACGGTAGAGACATTCGCGCGCCTCGGCCTGTTGCAGAAGTACCGTCTTGCCCGCCACCCGGACGGAGCCTGCCCGCGGCCCGCCCGTACCATTGGCCGCCACCTCGAGCACAACCATGTCGCTGCCGACGCCCGTGCTTCCCGAGGTCACGGAGATCCACTCCACCTCGCTCACAGCCGGCCAAACACATCCTTCTGGGGCCGTCACGGTGATGTCCCCCCTGCCGCCGACCGAAGGGAACGTCTCGTTCCTTTCGAAGATGAGGGCCAGGCAGAACCTTGCAACGAAGGCGTCTTGGACGCCGCCGTGGGCTCCCTGAGTCGCGTTCAACAGCGGAAAGTCGGGGGAGCCGGTCTGGCCGGCCACCAGGGCGTTGCCGGCACCGTCGAGGGCGACACCCACTCCGGCGTCGTTGCCAGCACCACCGAGATACGTCGAGTAGGAAAGCTCCGAGCCGAGATCGTCCAGACGCAGGACGAAAGCGTCGGCGCCACCACCGAGCTGCGGCTGCAGCGCATCGGCCAGCGGAAAATCCGCCGAGCTCGTCATGCCCACAAGATGCACGTTGCTCGACTGATCCACTGCCACCCCAGCCGCCACGTCCGCGCCACTACCACCCAGGTAGGTGGAATAGACCAGGCCCTCGCCCGTCGCCGCCAACTTGGAGAGGAAGGCATCGGGGCCCGCCACCAAGACGGTCTGCAGAGACCTGTGGGTGGGGAAATCGGCCGAGGTGGTCTGGCCCGCCACGTAGGCCTGACCTGCGCTATCAACGGCACTGCTCAGCCCTGCCTCGGCACCGCTGCCACCAAGATAGGTCGAGTAACTCAAGACCGCCCCCGACTCATCGAGCTTGCTGACGAAGGCGTCCGTGCCGCCACCGCCGAAGTCAGTCTGGAGAGCATTCACCAGAGGGAAGTCTTCGGACTCGGTGATACCTGTCACGTAGGCACTGCCCGCATCATCGACAGCGATGCTCAGGCCTCCATCGTTAGCGACCGCACCGCCGAGGTACGTGGAATAGATGAGCGCATCTCCCGCCGGACTGATCTTGCTGGCAAACCCATCACTGGCCCCACCGAGTGAACCTTGTACGGCACCCATGGTGGAGAAATCTACCGAAGAGGTCTGGCCCGTCAGATAGATGCTGCCTTGCGGGTCGATTGCGAGGCCCATGCCGGCCTCGGTGCCGCTGCCGCCGAAGTAGCTTGAATAGATGAGGCCGGCACCGTCGGCGCTCAGCTTCGCCACGAAAGCATCGGTGGGGCCGCTCAGCTCGGCCTGCAGCGGGCGACGCGTGGGGAAGTCGGGCGAATCGGTCTGCCCCGTCACGTAGGCGTTGCCCTCGCTGTCGACGACGATGCCGTTGGCCCGGTCGTCGCCGCTGCCACCGAAGTAAGTCGAGTAGAGGATGGTGGAGCCATCGGCGCTGAGCTTGGTGACGAACGCATTCGGGCCACCGGCTGGACCTTCGCCATGACCGGACCCGGCAGGGCCGCCCGACCCTGCTGCGCCCCCTCCCCCTTCGGCCGCGCCTCCTGCCTCGTGGGTAACTCCTGCCCCGCTGGCGGCACGTACGCGCGGGAAATCGATGGAGGCTGTCGTGCCGGCAACGTAAACGTTGGCCTGTCGATCGACGGCGATGTGGGGCATCTCCTCCGCATCGCTCCCCCCCAGGAATGTCGAGAAGCCCACGGCGGGATCAATGACGAGTGGAAGGCCGGCATCGTAGGCACCGACCTCGAAGCCAATGGATGGTCCCGACTCCTCGTTTGAGTAGATGACGAAACGCGCTTCGACCTCGCTCGTCCCCGCGTCAACCGAGGCAAGCCCATTCCGGTTCAAGCCCAGGCCTAGGCCCAAGACTTGCTGAAGACGGGGCGACCCACCCGCGACCTGGTGGGCATGGAGCTCCGGGCCCAGGACTTGGTAGGTACGGGGAGCGCTCTGAACGATCTCGTGCCCGCCGATCTGCAGAACCAGATTCCCCTCCGCATCGATGAAGGTATTCTCCGCGCCCACGAGATCGAACCGAATCGCGGCCGGATCTCTCCGCGCCCCGATGATGAAGTCGTACTCGAGCTGGCCGCCGCTGCCGTAAAAGACCAGGTCGATGCCGGGGTAGGCGTCCCGGTACCTGACGGCGGCGAAATGTGGCACACGGGAGATCCAGCCTTCTGGATCAGAGCCCAGGATGTAGTTGCTGTGGCCCACCAGCGGCTGGACGCCCACGATCTCGGCATCAAGGTTGCCCCCGGCCAGCCGCATGAACAGTTCCCGCGACGCCTTCGAGGGCTGCGGGACCTCCGCAGGCGCGGGACGCAGTGCCAGAGCTGCCTCACCCGGGCGCAGATGGAGCGTGTAGCCCCTGCCACGCGAGAGAAACTCGGTGCCTGCCGCCGTCTGCCCTCGGTTCGGCTCGAAGATCACTCGACCCGCGCCCAGTCCTTCAGGTACCGCTCCCTCCGCGAACCCGCCAGGTATCGCCCCCTCCGCGATCTGGCTGGCCGGCATCGCCCGCCACAAACCTGCCTGCCGGCTCCCCACCGATGCGCCCACGAAGACGAGCAACAGGATGCCGGCCGAGAAGAGAGATCGACGCATCGGCATTCCTTTCCTAGCAGGCAAATCAGCAACTGATGCGGCGAATCTTACATCTGCTAACGATCGGTGAGCCATGACTATCCGAGAAAGCGATGAGTGCGCCGTAGTACTCTGCTGCTGTCGGCGCTTCGCGGCATCTGCCGCCGCGTCGCGCCCGACCGACGCGCCAGTGACGAGTGTGAGCCAAAGCACAAGGCATTCCCCAAGGAATCCGACTCCGCCGACGTGGGGGAGCCGGTCGCGGAGCCGCGTGCGGGTCTGCCGCCTGGTACCCCCAATTACGTCACCCCGGACGGCGCTCGGCGTGTGCGAGAGGAACTGCGCCGACTGATCGAGGTCGAGAAGCCACAACTCGAAGGTCAGGTCGGACGAACTGGTGGGGCCGATGGAGCGCGTGACAAGGAAGCTCAGGCGACGGCGCGGCGACGGTTGCGGGAAATCAATGCTCGCATCCCCTTCCTCGAGGACCACGTGGGGCGATTCCAGGTGGTCGATCCGGCGGGACAATCGACCGATCAGGTGCGCTTCGGCGCCCGCGTCACCGTGATCAACGAAGATGGGGATGAGCGGACCTACATGATCTGCGGCGTGGATGAGGCTGAACCTGCGATCGGCCGCGTGAGCTGGATTTCACCCATCGCCAAGACGCTCATCGGACACGAGGTCGGCGACGAGGTGATTCTGCGCTTGCCCAAAGGCGAGCAAACCCTCGAGATCGTCGATATCGAGTATTCCTGAGCCCGCCCGGCGACGCTGTCATGCGGTTCGAACGTGTCGACAAACCAGGTTCAGCGCCGCGGGCTAATACTCGGACGGGTAGAGCAGGCGCAGCCAGCGTCGTTCCTCCTCGGGAACATCGCCGGTGATGTCCACGCGAAGGACCTTCCCCCGATCGTCGATCCAGAACGAGTACGGATAGGTGCTCATCTTCAGCTCCAAGGCCTCGACAGTACGCGGGCCGACCTGGACGCGCGAATGCCCGAGGATCTGCACCTGGCTGGGCTGGAAATAGCGTGCCGGGTTCTCGGCCCTGTCCTTGTCGCCAGCGGTCTTGCTACCACCGATCATGAATCGGCCCCAATCGAGACCAGGAATTCCGCCGGAGAGTGCCGAGGAACCGGGAATTCCAGGCACGATCGGCACGATGTTGATCGGGATACCGCCACCCTCGCCAGGGGCCAGATCGGGGCGTGTTGGCGTGAAGAGAAGGATCTCGCTGTTGCCACCGGCCTCCCAGATCGCCGGCACGAGCAGGCTCAGGAACCCGGGGTTGGCGAAGGTAGGATCGATGTTGAGCTCGTTGCAGGCCTCGGCGTTGGCCTCGCCCACGATGGCCCATTCCAGGCAGGCAATCGAGGACGGCGCAGCCACGAACAGTCCCTCGGGGATCTTCAGATCGAGCCCAGGGTGCTCCGTGATGTCGACCTTCAGGTCCCAGTCGCCACCGTCCACGCGGACCTTCTTCTTGTAGCGCTTGCCCTCGAGTTCGTAGACGACCTCGAACACCTCTTCGCCATCGTCGAGCACGTAGCGCTGCGAGACGTATCTGAGCTCGAGGGGAACGCCGTAAGCGTTGACCACCAACTCGCCGTACACCTGGCCGATGCGGAAGCTGCCTGAGGGCGGCAGATAGTCGCGTGAGTGGGGTGCCTTGCGCTCGTGCTGCAAACCGAAGACGGCACGCAGGGACTTCCCCTCACCTTCTACCCGGTCGAACCGGATGACCCACGTCGCCATCTCACCTGGCGCCAGCGTCTCTGGCGGTCCCATGACATAGATCCGCTCCTCGTGAAGCTCGAAGCCGAATAGCTCCCGCACACCTGCAGATCGCTGCTCCGGGGCAAGGATCGACCCGCGCCCCGCTGTAGTAGGCACTGGCCCGCCCATCGCAACAACACCGGCAGGGGTACCTTGGGCGCTGCCGGCCGCTGCAGAGCTGTCAGCAGGCGTACCCCGAGCACTGCCGGCCACGACGAGCGCGAGGCAAGCGCACAGCAAGAGCCCGAAATGGAGGGGGGGAAGTCTTTTCATGAGCGGACAGAGTAGAACAACGACTCAATCGCTCGCAAAGCCTGGGCGGCGTGCCCGGGCACCTAGAGCGCTTACACTGTTCCGCCGGTAACAGTTACTCCCAGCGCAGGGCCTCGATCGGATCGACTCTCGCTGCCCTGCGAGCCGGGATGTAGGAGGCAAGCAGGGCGATCGTGCCGAGAGCCAAGGCGACGACCACGTAGGTCAGCGGATCCGCGGGACTCACGCCGAAAAGGAGTGCGCTGCCGAGACGAGTGAGGCCAACGGCAAAGCCGATGCCGATAACGATCCCCACAGCTGCCAGTATGGCGCCTTGCCTCACGACCATCCGGCTGACGTCCTCCTGCCGAGCCCCGAGCGCGATCCGTACCCCGATCTCACGCGTGCGCTGGGAGACCGAGTACGAGATCACGCCGTAGATGCCGATAGCACCCAGCAGAAGTGCAACGCCGGAGGCGATGCTCAGCATGACCAGGGTGAACGAGGTGCGCGCCATCGAGCGCTGAAAGATCTCTTCAAGAGTGCGGACGTTGGCCAGCGGCAAGTTGGGATTCACGCCCCAGATGGTCTCGCGCACCTGGTCGAGGAACCCCGCCTGCCCGACTCTGGGGCTGCGAATGGCGTAGGCGAAAACACGCCAGGCATAGATGTCTTCTTCCCAGAAATCGGCCATCATCAGGGGCCAATAGGCCACTGGCGTCTGCTCTTGGTCGACGCCGTCGTCATGGACGTTGCCGGAAACACCGACGATCTCTCGCCACGGGTCACCAGGCGAGTTCTTGATGCGTTTGCCGAGGGCGTCGGCGGGGTTGTCCCAATACTCCCGTGCCAGGTTCTCGGTGATGATTGCCACAAAGGTCTTGTTACGAAGGCCGTCCCAGGTGACGTTGCGACCCGCCACTAGCGGATTCTCCATGGTCTCGAAGTAGCCTGGCGAGATCCACTTGATGCGGCGGATCGGCGGAATCTGATCGGCTGGTGTCGGGAATTCCTCCACGAAGATCGGATCGTTGCTGTCCCAGTTATCCATGGTGATCGAGGTCGACAATCCCACCGAGGTAACCCCAGGAATCCGAGAGATCTCCCGCATGATCTGCTCGTGTGCGTAAACCGATTCCTCGAGGT
>JAUWTE010000404.1 GCA_030609765.1 Acidobacteriota bacterium | reverse complement strand
CGGCTCGACAATCGCTGACGCCAAGTCGACGGAGCAACGACGTCTTCCGCGATGTCGTCCTCGAGAGGCAGCTGTGTTTCCTCACTCAGCGGATCACTCAACGAATGTCACCTTGTTGACTTCTTTCAGTGAGGTCTGGCCGGCAAATGCCACGGCCAGCGCGGAGTGGCGCAGGAAGGTCATCCCTTCCTTCGCAGCCTGACGCCGGATTTCCGGGCCCGGCCGCAGCTCCAGGATCATTTCGCGAATACGGTCAGAAAGGTCCAATAGCTCGATGATCGCCGTGCGTCCCGAGAAGCCGGTTTGGTGACACATGTGGCAACCGACGCCCTCGTACAGCGTGTACGGGGCAACCTGCTCCTCGGTCAGCGCCGACCCCTCGAGGAGCTCGGACGTGATCTCCGCCAGCTTCTTGCAGTGCGGACACAGCACACGCACCAGACGCTGGGCAAGAACGCAGTTCAGGGCCGAGACGAAGTTGTAGGCCTCCACGCCCATGTTCATGAGGCGCCCGATGACGTCCACGACGTTGTTCGCGTGCACTGTCGTGAACACCAGGTGGCCGGTGAGAGCCGACTGCACGGCGATATGGGCGGTCTCGGGATCACGGATCTCGCCAACCATGATGATGTCGGGATCGTGCCGCAGGATGGAGCGGAGGCCACGGGCGAACGTCAGACCCTTCTTCTCATTCACAGGAATCTGCGTGATCCCGTCGATCTGATACTCCACGGGATCCTCGATGGTGATGATCTTGTCCTCTTCGGTACGGATTTCCGAGAGCGCCGCGTAGAGGGTCGTGGTCTTGCCTGAACCGGTCGGCCCGGTGGTCAGGAACATGCCGTAGGGCTCGCGGATGTACTTGCGGATCATCTGCAGCTCTTTGCCACCGAAACCCAGCCGTTCAAGGCTCAGATCGGCGAACTCCTCCGACAGATACTGCTTGTCGAGGATACGGATCACGGCATCCTCGCCATGGATGGAAGGCATGATGGAGACGCGGAAGTCGACCTTGCGACCGTGCAGGTTGAGATTGAAACGGCCGTCCTGCGGTACGCGCTTTTCGGCGATGTCGAGGTCGCTCATCACCTTGACGCGCGAAATGATGGCGTCGTGGTGGCGGAGGTCGATGGGGTCGGTAACCGGGTAGAGGACCCCGTCGATCCGGTACTTGATCCATACGGAGTTGTCTCGTGTCTCGATGTGAATGTCGGAAGCGCGCCGCTCGAGGGCGTTGAGAACCGTCGTGTCAATCAAGCGAACGATCGGATGCCCCTCCCCCGCCGCCAGGCTCGCCAGCGTGATGCCCTCTTCCTCGTCAGCCTCGGTGCCCCCGTGCGGTTCCTCGAACCGCTGCCGCACGCCCTCGAGTATTCGCTCCCCCGCACCGGCGTCACGTAGCGCCCGCTCGACCTCGGCAGGGGCAGCCGCGCGGGCCTCGATACGGGTATCGAGCAGGCCCTCGATTGCGTCGATGCCGGCCAGGTCGGTCGGATCGGAGACGGCAACGACGAGAGAGCCGTCGGGGCTGCGCTCGAGAGGAACGAACCCATACCGCACCATGAGCTCAACCGGGATCTCAGACAGCAGCTCCATGTCGAGGACGTAGCCGGTGAGGCTGATCAGCTCCTGTACGGTCTCGCTGGCTCGATGCAGGGAGGAGCCGGCCTCGTCGACTGAGAAGGTCTCGTCCGGCATCAGATCACCTGCACGACATTGAAGAGCGGAAGGTACAGAGACAGGAGAATCATGGCAAGCAGCACTCCCATGGTCACGAGCACGGCGGGCTCGAGCAGGCTGACCGCGGTGCTGAGCTGCCGGTCGAGGAGCTCGTCATAGGTTGTCGACACATGCTCGAGCATCTCCTCGAGAGCACCGGTGGACTCGCCGACCTCGACCATCTCCAACCCCATGAGATCGAGCAGGCCCTCCTCCTCGAAGGCCTCATGCAGGCTGCTCCCCTGCACTGCCAGCTCTCGCACACGCGCCAGCTTGACCCGATAGGCGACATCGCTCGAGCTACGGATCACCACGTCGAGCGCGTGAATCAGCGGGGCACCCCCACGCAGGAGGGTGGACAGCGTGCGCGTGCTTTCAATGTCGAGATAGCGACGCCGCATGCCGCCGAGCAGGGGCAACCGTTGCTTCCAGAGGGCGCTCCGCAATCGACCCTCCTCGGTTCGCATCCAGGTGAACACGGCCATGCCGACAACGGCGAGGCTTATGAATACAATCGCCCACCAATCCCGCATTGTGTTCGTGGAGGTCACCAGGATGCGGGTCAACAGAGGCAGCTCCGAATCGTAGCTGGCATAGAAAGACGAGAACCTGGGAAGCACGAAGCCGATGAGTATCGACAGAACGACCATCGATGCTCAAAACAGCACGGCCGGGTAGATGAGCGCACCCTTCACCCGGCTACGAAGTTGCTGGGCCCGTTCCAGGTGGATGGCATAGCGCCGCAGCGCGCCGTCAAGGTCGCCACTCGCCTCGCCGATCTCGAGAGTCGTCGTGTAGAGCGGCGGGATTCCGTACTGCTCGCCCTCGGCCGCGAAGGCGAGGGACAGATTGGCGCCGGTGGCGACACGCTCTCGCACCCGGTCGAGGAGGTCGCCGGCGCGCGTACCTGACCGGCGTACACGCAGAATGTCCAGGCAGCGAAGCAAGGGCAGTCCGGCCCTCACCAGCGCCGCCAACTCCTGGCTGAACAGCAGTAGGTCTGATCGCTTGATCTGGCGCCGCCGCACCAACAGGGCACGTAGTCCTGTGGCTTCCTTCGCGGCCCCGGCTTCCGCCGCGCCTGTGGCGGGAACCAGCACTGCACTCGGGGCAGCGCCGACCGATGCGGTCGCGGCCTCGAGCCACCCCCCGGCACGACGAACCTGGAACACCCGGAGGCCCTCTTCCTGAAGCTGCTTACGAGCAGCGGATGAAGAGATGGCCCCTACAGAGCGCTCGACGATGGCGCCCTCCCGGGTCCCGACGCGGCAGCGATAGTCCACCATTCCTCCTATGCACTCCTAGCGAACTGAGGATTCCGTTCCCGGCACGTCACTCGTGGCCTCTACTTTGATCGCCAGGATGATCGAAGGAGCCTCGTCGCCAGGCTCCACAACGCCGAGCAAATGCAGGCGTCCGGGCTCCAGCCTCAGGATCGAGGCGACAGGAAGATCGATCTCACCGACGAGCCGGACATCTCTGAGCTCGACGTAGTTGCCGGAATGCACGTTCTCAGTAGTCACGAAGCTCAGCGCGTAGTCGCCCGACAGGCCAGCCTCTACCGACTGGATGGCGGACAGCTCGCCCTGCCAGCGCCCGACCAGGCCGTACTCTTCGAAGGGTAAGGACGTGACCACCGGCCGAATGTCGGCAAGGACGTCGGCCCCACCGGCGGCGAGGGGGGCGACAGCTTCCACGTCCGCTGGAACCGGTCCGTTGAAGCCTCGCACCAGCCTGACCTGGAGAGTCACCGTCCGCATCTCCACGCCTTCATCCGAAGCCACGGCAGGAACGTCAGGAAGCTCTGGTGCGAGCCTTACGATCCGGGCCCCGAGGGACGATTCTTCTGTGGTCTCGGCTTCTGGCGCCTCTGCTATCTGGCCAGCCACCCCGGGTGCCACCGATTGCCCGCCACCCATGAGCGCGAACCCCGCCCAACTTGCGAGCGCCAACACTGTGATCCCAGCAACGGCATAGCCCAGCCGCGCGAACACCGGCCGCCCGGGGGCACGCTCGCCAGCCGCGAGTCCGACTCCCGACCTTGACCCCATTTGCCACCAGCGCGCGCGGCGCGGTGTGAGCCCAGAAGCGACTTGCTGCCACAGCCGCTCGGAATCGAGCTCCGGTGTGGGGCGATCCCTCAGCTCTT
>JAUWTE010000280.1 GCA_030609765.1 Acidobacteriota bacterium | reverse complement strand
GGGATGGGCACGCGGCCGCCCTCGTAGACGAGCTCGCCGGTCTCGGCGTCGAGGCAAGTGAGGATGCCCTGATCGTTGAGCAAGTAGAGGTAGCCCTGGTAGAAGAGGTTCGACACTACGTAGGCGGTTCCCTTCTCGTAGTCCCAGGCCCGGTAGTCGGTACCGGTGATATCGCCCGTTCCACCCGTGTCGATCGCCATCGTGATCTTGCGCGGGAATCCGGCTGAAACGAACACGCGGCTGCCGTCGACCACGGGAGTGGCGATCGGGTTGCTGCGCACGCCATCGGTTCTCCAGACTTCTTCTCCCGTCGCCGGGTCGTAGGCGATGGTGAACTCGTGTGAGACGGTGACGAGCTCGATCGTGCCGGCCGGATTCTCGACCAGATTCGGCGTCGTCCAGCTAATCTGCACCGGCCGCGACTTCCTCCACACCTCTTCGCCGGTCTTCTTGTCGAGAGCAGCGATGAACGACTGCTGCCCGTCGTTCTCATCGCACTGCAGAATCACCAGGTTCTCGTAGAGTACCGGTGAGGTTCCGACGCCTAGCCCGATGGTCTTGATGTCGCCGAGATCCGCGCTCCACACCTGATTACCATCGAAGTCGAAGGCGAACATACCTTCCGAGCCGAACCATGCGTAGACCAGCTCACCGTCGGTGGCCGGTGTGGGGGCAGCGAAGGAGCCCCTGCGATGACGATCCTCGAACATAGGACCTTCCGAAACGACCTTCTTCCAGAGGATCTCGCCGGTCTCGGCATCGAGACTCATGACCTCGAGCTTGTGGCTGCGATCGCCGTCGACGGCGTCCGGGTGCAGGTAGGCATCGCCGAACAGGTTGTGGGTGGCGACCTCGTGGCCCGGGACGATCTCTCCTCGCACAGCGGTCGTGATGAAGACCCGGTCGGCCCAGACGATCGGTGAGGAGTGCGATCGGCCCTCGATCTCTGTCTTCCAGAGAATGTTTTCGGTTTCCGTCCAGTACATCGGCAGCCCGGTTTCGGTCGACACGCCGTTGCTGCCCGGACCGCGCCACTGTGGCCAGTTGGAATCGTCGGCAAGCGCGGGGCCGGCAGGGGCTGGAGCCAGGGCCGGCAAGGTCGGGGCGGCGATGGCGAGAAAAAGGAGGCTCGCGGTGAAGGTCCTGGCCAGGGTGCGCATGGGTCAACTCCTGCGATTTCGTGCAGCTGTTCAGTTAGCGGTCGCCCGCCCGGGTTTCTCAACGGATCGTGAAGCGAGCGGGCAGCCGCGACCCGTTGAGAAATCCGGGCAAGACAGATCCCCGGCATTCTACCGCCCCGGGAGAGCGACTTCCCGGCGGCCCCATCGGCAGCCTCTGTTCAGGGCCAATCGAGCTCGACCAGCACCGGCGCGTGGTCGGAGGGCTTCTGGCCCTTGCGCTCGTCGCGGTCGATACGGGCGTCGGTGCACCTCTCCGTCAGATCGGCGCTGACCAGGATATGGTCGATGCGCAGGCCGTTGTTCTTGGGAAAGCCGAGCTGGCGATAGTCCCACCAGGAGTAGAGGCCGTCCTCGTCGCGACACTTCCGGAACGCATCGACCAGGCCCAGATCCAGCAGCCCTTGGAAGCGCTCGCGCATCTCGGGGTTGAACAGCACTGATCCCTCCCACTCGTCGGGATGTCTGGCATCGCGTGCTTCGGGCAGGATGTTGAAATCGCCGAGCAACGCGAAGGGGTCAGCGGTCAGCTCCCGCTCTTCGATATAGGTCACCAGCCGGTCCAGCCAGAGCCGCTTGTACGCGTACTTGTCGGACTCGACCGTGGAGCCGTTGGGCACGTAGATCGACACCACGCGGACACCGTTCACGGTGGCGGCGATGCATCGTGCCTGCGGATCGTCGATGTCGTCGCTGAAACCAATCTCGACATCCTCCGGCTCGGTCTTCGCCAGGATCGCCACTCCGTTGTAGGTCTTCTGCCCGAGCACGGCGGCTTCGTAGCCGACCTTCCTCACCGCATCGAACGGGAAAGCCTCCTCGGGAGTCTTGAGCTCCTGCAGGCAGAGCGCATCCGGCTGGTGGTTCTCCAGCCAGCGGAGTAGGCGTTCCTCGCGGGCACGTACCGAATTGACGTTCCAGGTTGCGATCAACATCGTGCTGCCCTTCCTCGTTGGGATCCGTATGGTGCTTGGCGCCCATAGAGAATACGATTCACCCCTCGAACCGGCCAGTGTTCAAACGAAGGAGCAGCACGATGACCGAATCCTCAGCGGCAGACCCGAAAGAGATCGTTCTATTCGACCTGGCGGCATCCCCCAACAACATGAAGGCGCGCATCGCTCTCAACTTCAAAGGGCTGCCGTTCAAAAAGATCCCGGTCGACCCGATGGACCGCGCCCCCATCGTGGAGGCTTCAGGGCAGCCGCTGACGCCGGTCATGCTGCATGGCGAGACGGTGATCTACGACTCCCGCGCTATCCTCCGCTACCTCGACACCAACTTCCGTGACACGCCGCCGTTGTTTTCGAGCGACAAGGACACGATGAGTGAGATCGAGCGGCTCGAGAAATTCGCCCGCAGCGCGCTCTCGGAGGGCGTAGGGATTGTCTTCGCCCAGGCATTCTCGGGGGATCCCGATCTCGACGCCTGCCGGAATGCCTCGGACATGCTGCACGAGCGGTCCGCCATGCTCGAGGAGCGCCTACAGGACAGCGACTGGTTGATCGACGATCGTTTGACGGCTGCCGACGTGACGGCCGCGCCGATCGTTTTCCTCGGCATGCTGCCTCCCGAGATTGCCGACGTCAGCCCTATCGCCAAGTTCTTCTTCGAGAACTTCAAGCTGGGCGAAAGGCGTGAGCGGACCCGAGCCTGGACCATGCGGGTGATGGCCTACGATCGCTGATTTGCCGGCGGTAGCGTTCGGTCAGCCAGGCGATCAGGTCGATCGGGCCGATCAGTAGGGCAGTTCTTCCGAGGGCGCTTGCGGCGCCTCTACCGCCCCGCGCGGTGGGGTGATCCAGCCTGAGAGCATAAGATGGCAGCGACATCGGGAGGCCGTGGCTGTGCGTCCCCACGGGCGCGGGCCTGCGTTCCCCTCCACGCGTAACAACCCATACCGCCTCAGGGGGGTGTCCAGATGAAGGTCCGCACCGTTTCTGTCGTCGTCTTCGCTCTCACCGCGCTCCTGCTTGCCTCGGGTGTCGCTCCCGCTGCTGGTCCTGGCGCTGGTCCTGGCGCTGGTCCTGCAGCTGCTCCTGGCTCTCCTGCATCGAGTGCCGCTGCGCAGGAGCAGCGACTCTTCGCCATCGAGGACATCTTCGAGCTCGCGCGCGTGGGTGATCCCCGTATCAGCCCGGAGGGGAAATGGGTCGCGTATACGGTCTCGAAGACTAGCCTGAAGAAAGAAAGCTCCGACACCGACATCTGGATGGCGCCGCTCGACGGCGGCGAGCCCGTGCGCCTGACCACGAGCGACAAGTCGGAATCCAGCCCGCGCTGGAGCCCCGACGGCAAGTACCTGGGATTCCTGTCGAGCCGCGACGGCAACAAGACGCAGGTCTGGTTGCTGCCGCGCATGGGCGGCGAGGCCTCTCCCCTCACCGACTACAAGACCGGCGTTTCTTCGTTTGTCTGGTCCCCCGACAGCACACGCTTGGCCGTGGTCGTCCGTGACGAGGACCCGGAGGAGAAGGACGAGAAGGATGAGGGCGAGAGCGACGCTCCGAAGCCGATCGTCGTCACGAGGCTGCAGTTCAAGCGCGACGGCGCCGGCTATCTGAACGACCTGAAGAGCCACATCTATGTCTTCGATCTGGCCGGCAAGGAAAGCGTTCAGATCACCGAGGGCGCCTACGATGAAGGCTCGCCGGCGTGGTCGCCGGACGGAACGATGATCGCCTTCGTCAGTAATCGTACCGAAGAGCCCGACGCCAACGACAACTCGGACATCTTCGTGGTAGCGGCGGAGACCGGGGCGGCGGCGCGTAAGTTGACCAGCTACGAGGGCAGTGATTCTTCGCCCACATTCACGCCGGACGGCAACCAGATCGTTTTCGTACGCGGCGGTGACCCGGCCGACGTTTGGTACGACACGAATGACCTGGCCGTCGTCGCGGTAGCCGGCGGTGAGGCACGACTTCTCGCCCCCGACCTCGATCG
Organism: Acidobacteriota bacterium; assembly: GCA_030609765.1. Lineage (GTDB taxonomy): Bacteria > Acidobacteriota > UBA890 > UBA890 > UBA890 > CALAKE01. The sequence continues at coordinate 875 of JAUWTE010000280.1, read as the reverse complement.
CAACGTTCGACGTCCGACCATGACGGCCGACGAAACGGGAGTATTCTTCGTTGTCGAAGACCGCACCAACAATCATCTGGCCCGGATGGCCCTTGCCGGCGGAGAGGTCGAGCCGGTCGTTGCGGGGGAGCGCAGCATCAGCAGCTTCGATGTATCCAAGGGCGGCGAGATCGTGGTGCTCGAGAGCCAGACGCACTACCCGTCCGAGATTTCCAAGGTCGTGGGCAATGACCTTGTACGGTTGACGCACGTCAACGACGAGTTCCTCGCCGGCATCGACCTGGCGCCGGTAAAGCGTCTCGAGGCCACCAGCGCCGACGGCACCATCATCGACTTCTTCCTCACGCTGCCGCCGGGTTTCGTTGAGGGCGAGCCGATTCCCACCCTGCTGCGCATTCACGGCGGGCCAGTGTCGCAGTTTTCCAACAGCTTCAGCCAGGAATGGCAGATTCTCGCGGCGCACGGCTACGCCGTGGTGGCGGCCAACCCGCGCGGCTCGTCCGGTCGCGGGCGCGACTTCAGCCACGCGCTTTTCGCCGACTGGGGCAACAAGGATTTCCAGGACGTAATGGCCGCTGTCGACAAGACGATCGAGATGGGGGTGGCCGATCCAGACCGGCTCGGAGTCGGCGGCTGGAGCTACGGCGGCATCCTGACCAACTACGTCATCACGCAGACGGGCCGCTTCAAGGGAGCGATCTCTGGCGCCAGCGAGGTCAACTACACGGCCAACTACGGCCACGACCACTACCAGCGTCAATGGGTCGCCGAGCTCGGCTACCCGTGGGAGAACACCGAGCTGTGGATCAAGCTGTCGCCGTTCTTCAAGGTCGACGAAGTGACGACGCCAACGCTGGTCATGTGCGGACAGCTCG
>JAUWTE010000383.1 GCA_030609765.1 Acidobacteriota bacterium | reverse complement strand
GTCAGCGGGAGAACCGCCGCCGGGCGCGGCACAGCTACTCACGGCGCCGGTCGCAACGAAGACAACGAGCACGCTGCCAGCAATCAGGAGCGGGACCCGCAAGAGTGGCGAGCGAGCCCCGATAGAACTGGAAACACGGCTGGGCCTGACCTTCACGATCCACCTCCCGGGCATGCTGTAATGGCGGCGGCGCTGGCTATAGCCCTCAGGCCGTGAGGGCGTCATAGACGGCCTTCGCGACCTGGATGTCCTGCACCGCTACCCCTGTCGAGTCAAACAGTGTCTAGCTCTATGATCTCCGCCTCCAAGACGCCATCGCGAACATGCAGTCTGGCCACCGTGGTTGGCAGGCTGAATCGTCGTGGCCCGGCACTTCCGGGATTGAGATAGAGCACGCCATCGCGCTCCTCGACGTGCGGCCTGTGAGTATGGCCCGTAATGACGGCCCGGAAGCCCGCGGCGGCAGGGTCCAGGTCGAGGTGGTTGAGGTCGTGCACGATGTACAAGCGCGCTTCCTCGGATCCCGCCACATCGCTGTGCGGCAGCATTTCGGACCACGGACCTCTGTCCATATTGCCGCGGACGGCATGAACCCGCGCAATCCTGCCGAGCTGGGTGAGAACGTCCAGGTTGCCGATGTCGCCGGCGTGAGCAATCAGGTCGACGCCTCGGAGGGCCTCCAGCGCCTGTGGGCGAAGGAGTCCATGGGTGTCGGAGATAACCCCAATGATCTGGTCTGCTGGTGTGCGCTCCGGCATACGGGCTACTCCTCGAGGGCCCAGTCTACTGCCTTGCGCGCATGGATTGCCGTGGTGTCGAAAACGGGCACGGTCGAGTCTTCCGGCTTCACCAGCATCGAGATCTCGGTGCATCCGAGAATGACCGCCTCGGCGCCGCGAGCCACCAGGTCCTCAATGATTTTCCGGAAAGCGGCGCGCGAATCGTCGCGCACTGTTCCCAGGCAGAGCTCCTCGTAGATGACCCTGTGGACCGTGTCGCGTCCCACCTCATCCGGCACCACGACCTCCAGGCCGTGATTCTGCTCGAGTCGGCCACGGTAGAAGTCGTGCTCCATGGTGAACTTCGTTCCCAGGAGACCAACCGTCCTCACGCCGGCCGCCTTGATCTCCTCCGCCGTCGCGTCGGCGATATGCAGCAGCGGAATGCCGATGCCCTCCTCGATCTGCGCCGCCACCTTGTGCATCGTGTTCGTGCAGATCACCAGGAAGTCGGCACCGGCCGCCTCGATCGAGCGCGCTGCGGCAGTGAGGATCTCGGCCGTATCATCCCAGCGATCGGCGTGCTGGAGCCTCTCGATCTCCTGGAACTCGACCGAGTAGAGAACCACCCGCGCGGAGTGAAGGCCGCCGAGTCTCTCGCCGACCGTCTCGTTGATGACCCTGTAGTAGGGAACGGTGGATTCCCAGCTCATTCCGCCGAGCAAGCCAATGGTCTTCAAGCTCACCTCTCTCTTGGCTCAGAGGAGCTCACTGCGCATCTCCGTCGATGAGAAATGGCTTCATTGCAGCGAGGCCAGAAACTGGAAGACGACCTGGTTCCACTCGTTGGGGGCCTCGAAGTACGGGGAGTGGGCCGTCTCCGGAATCTCGATGACCTGACTACCCGGCACTTGAGCCGCGGCTTCGCGAATGATCTCGGGGGGGAAGGTAAGGTCCTCGCTGCCGACGATGAACAGCACGGGGAAGGTCAGCGTCTGGGGAAGCTCGTGGACGTACTCGGTATTGAGCAACAGGGCGCGTACAGTCCGGACGGTTTCATGGGTCGGGGCGCCGATCTGCTCGAAGAGGAACGCCCTGATCATGTCCTTCTGCCTGAGCTTGTCGCCGAGCGCCGAGTGCTGGCCAATCGCCAGATTACCGTCGACCCCACGAGTGGATTCCTTACCAACGAACTCCGCATAGTGCTGCTTGATGGTTGGCGTATACATGCCGGCAATGGAATCGGCCAGCACCAGGCTGCGCACCCGGTCGGGATGTTTCACGGCGAAGCCCATCGAGGCCCAACCGCCCATCGACTGCCCTATGAGATGGGCACGGTCCACCTGTAGATAGTCGAGGATCGCGGCGAGATCCTTGGCCGCGGGCTCAGGCCCGATCTCGCCGCCGGTCGCGGATGATCGCCCGAAGCCGCGCTGGTCCCAATTGATGACATGGTAATGGCGCGCGAACTCGGGAACTTGCTGGAACCAGGTCACCCGGTTTCCGCCCAGGCCATGGCTGAGGACCACGGCATCCCGGCTCGGATCGCCGAACGTCTCGAAATAGATTTGCTCCCCCTCCGACAGGAGGTGTCCACGCGGGCCATGAGGTATCAGGTCTGTCGGGCTCATCATGATGATTTCGAGACCGCGCTAAACTGCGCTCTATGTCCTCTTGATGAAGGTGCTGGCGAGCAGCAGCCAAGCAACCAAGAAGGCGACGCCGCCGAAGGGGGTAACTGCTCCGAGATAGCTTATTCCGCTGACGCTCAAAACATAAAGGCTGCCCGAGAAAAGCAGAATCCCGATGAACATCGACCAGCCGGCCCATCGCAGGCGCGCCGACTCGGTGAGATGCATTCCGAGGAGCCCTACGATCAGGAGCCCGAGCGAGTGGTAGAAGTGATACTGAGCGGCTGTCTCCCAGGTAGCAATGTGCTCGGGAGTCAAGCGACCCTCGAGCGCATGCGCGCCGAAGGCCCCAAGAGCGACGGCCACCATGGCGCTGATGCACCCAAGCAGGAAAAAAGTACGGGCAGTGGAGCCCATGGCCATCGTGGCTTGTGAGGCGCTCATCGAGCTTTCCTACTTCCTGGGCAGGATCACACCGCCGAGGCCCAATTCCGCCGCCGCCGTGTTGAACTGCTCCACGTCGAGAGATATCAGCATATCGATCTCGGCCGTCTGGCAGCCGAGCTGTCCCGACAGATCCACGAAACGATCGAAGGCAGCCTGGGTGGGCTTTCCGTAGCTACCGACCACGTACCGGTACAGGTAGCCGATCTGATTGTCGAGCATGGGCGGGAAGTTGATCGGGTCTTGTCCTGACTCGCTCTTGGTCTGAACCAGAACCTCTTCAACGGTGGTGAGCCGCTCGTCGAGACTCAGCGCTTTGTCGAGCAGGTCGGACCCCATGCCCGCTTCATCGGCACGCTTCGCCAGCGACATCGCCTGCTCACGAACCGAGCGCAGGGTCTTGATCGCGGCGTGCGATTCAGCAAGCAGGTCACGTAGCTGAACCTGGAGCTCGAACGCCTCCTCGAGATCGGGCTGGGTGACGTCGTCGCGCCGTGGATCCCTCAGCACCTCGAAAGTCTGCTCCTGAGTCCATTCATCTGCCGCCAAACGCACCGTATAGCTTCCCGGGGCCGCGATCGGGCCACCGCGATAGCCGATGTAGATGAGGGCGTCGGGGATTAGCTCGGGTGGCTCGTACTGCAGGTTCCAGGTGAATTGATTCATGCCGGCGGATGCCCCGAAGCGCGGGGCCCTACCGAAGCGACCGCCGCCCCGCGAGCTGCCGGCGGAGTCACTCTCATCCGCCCCTGGGCGCGCTGTAAAGCTGCGCACCACTACCCCCGAGGCATCGAGAATCTCGAGCGTCACCTCGCCCTCCGGTGCCTCAGCGAAGTAGTAGTGGATAACCGCCGGTCGTGCCCCCCGTCCGCCGGTACGGATGGAGGCACGGGGGGCGAACAGGTGCGCCGGCGTCGCGGCCACCTCATCGGTAATCTCGTGCAACGGAGTCAGATCATCGAGGATCCAGAAGGACCGCCCCTGGGTCGAGACCACCAGGTCCTGTTCATGAACAACCAGGTCGGTGACCGGAGTGAGGGGGAGGTTGAGCTGGAATGGCTGCCACCTGCCGCCGTCGTCGAACGAGACATACATGCCGAACTCGGTGCCTGCGTACAGCAGCCCCGGGCGATCCGGGTCCTCGCGGACGACGCGCACGGGTGTGTCGGCCGGGATGCCGTTGGTGCCATCCGTGAGCGACTCCCAGGTGGCGCCGTGGTCTTCGGTTTTGAACACGTAAGGTGCGAAGTCGTTCATCCGGTAGTTGTAGACGGTGGCGATCGCCCGACC
>JAUWTE010000140.1 GCA_030609765.1 Acidobacteriota bacterium | reverse complement strand
CGCCCTCACCATCTTTGATGGGAACGACAATCCGGCCTTCGGGATCGTCGATTTCGATCCGATCCTCGACGTGGCTGCCGTGGATGAAGAGCCGGACGTGAATGAACTCGGTGCACGCGCGATCCTGGAGATCGCACCCAATCCGATGACAAGGCGGGTGCGCATTCAGATCCGTCACGATCATCCGATCGTGGGGGAGACCGTGGACATCGGGGTCTACGATGCTGCTGGCCGGCTGGTAAGGCGCCTGTATCATGGGACCCTAGCTGTGGGGAGCCACGTCTTCACCTGGGACGGGACGCATGGGAGAGGCGGACCAGTTCCCAGCGGCACCTACTTCTGCAGGGTCCGCGGGAAGTCGGGTTCGGAGAGCCGGCCGGTTCTTCTCTTGCGGTGACCGCAACCAATCTGCACTGAGATTCAGGCGTGGCATGGCGCCACGTGACAGTTGCGTTGTTCACGTAGACGTGTGCACGTGCGAACCGCAGGCAACAATCCCCGTTGCGAGGTCTCTCACGTGTTCCCCGGCAACAGCAAGATCCGCGTCTACCGAGACGGCGATTCGACGGACGTCGATATCCGGATTCCGTGGGAGGCGCCGACCCATCAGGAGGAGGACTGGGGAGACATCCGTGTGGAGGATGTAAGCCTCCTCGAGCAGCTTCAGCAGCGCCTGGGATTCGTTTCCAGTGGCTATGCCTCATCTCGGGGACATTCCACAGCGGTGACGGGTACGGCTGGGATCTTGAGTTCAAACCGTTCACTCAGTAGGATCGGGGCAGCCGGCGGGATCCCGGGGCGCCGGGGTCTGGCCGGTTTCTGGCTGCCCCATTTTGGACCACCCCGCGTTTCCCCTTCCTTTCGCTGTTGCTACCTCCCATCGTATTCGCTTTACTCCCCGTGTGTGCTAACGGTCCTTTGCTCGAGGGGCTTCTGTGATGGTAACAGCGGGAAGAGGCCTTTGTGCGGCGTGCGGCGGCCTGGTAGCCGGTGCCCTCTTGCTTACCATCCTGAGCTGCGAAGACGATGCCGCCACGTGCCCTGCGTGCCGCAGCGCCAGAATCAGCGGAATGGTCCTCATACCTGGCGGGCCGGTGCGGAGTGCAATCCTGATCTCGTCTTCCGGTTCGGGTGCTGACGCCCTGGGCTTGCTCGCCTTTACTGATTCTACGGGCCGCTACGAGGTTTCCGTTCCGCCGGGGGAGTACAGCATCGAAGCGCGGGTGGGGAGTCGGCGCTCGGCGACGGTCTACTACGGGTCGGCCAGGCCGGTGTGGTCCCGGCGGGATGCCGACACGGTCCGGGTCGCCCACGAGGATGTGCGCGCCGACTTTATCCTGGGGGCATTGTCCGTAGCCATTGCTGTCCCCGGGGCCCGAGAGAGCACCGAGTACGACGCCTGTCTCTGTGAACTGCAAGACTCGGGCGTTGAGAAGCAAGCCTCCCAGGGGGGAATCACAGCCGTAGATGAGATCCTGACCGTCGGCTGGCCGGCCGTTCCCCCGGGAGCCTATCTTGTCTCCATCGAACCCTCGGCTGGTCAAACGATCTACCCTCCCGGAACGCGAGCTTGGAGTGAAGCTGAGACGATTCGCGTGGCGAGCGGCGAGGTCACCGAGACCGCTGCCACCTTCGCTCCACCGGCAATCCTGGTGGGTGAGGTGCGCGGCAGCTGGCAACATATGCACAGCCGGGACCGCCCCAGGGTGTTCGTATTCAACAATGACTCCTTACAGGTGGCGCGTGTTCGCCTGGACGGCGATACTGAGTACGAACTCCCACTATTCCTGCCCGAGACGATCCGGCTAATGGTGTCGATTGACTACATGAAGAGGTGGATCGGCGGAGATACATTCGCGGAGGCCACGCGCTTTGAGCCCGTGAGCGGTGAGATCCTCGACGTGGGCACCCACGTCGAGAGCGGTATCCTGTGTTACTTCTCAGGGCCGGACTACGAGCTGGATCACCACGCACTGTGTACGGTACATGACGGCGAAGGGGATAGCATCTTCCGCAGGTGGACGGGGGGCAGCAATCCGTTCTTGATCTCGAACCTATCGCCGGGGACGTACTACCTTCGGGTCGAGAACGACATGTGGGACCAGCGTTGGGTACCGCAGTGGTTCGACAGGGCGGACAGCCTTTCTAACGCCACCCCGATCGAGGTTCCGGATGGTGGGGCGGTGGTCGAGATCCAGGTGCAGTTCACACGGGGGGGCAAGATACAGGGCCGGGTTGTGATGGCCTCCGGAGAGCCCTATGGCGGAGCTGCTGTCCGAATCAGTCGTCGAGAAGACGTGAGCGACACGTACCGCTGGACGTGGACTTCGGCACTCACGGGGGAGTTCAGCGCCGAGATTCTAGCCGACGGGGAGTACATCGTCGGTGTCATCGCCGAGTACTACAGCACGTACTGGTATCCCGGAACCTGGGCCTGGCAGCTTGCCGAAGTCGTATCCATAGAGGATGCGGAGACCGTCACGGGGATTGACTGGACCGTGCCGGAATCAAGCTCGCGCCCGGATGCGAGGTAGACATGCTTGGCTGGTTTCTCCCCATGAACATGGTTCGTCGCTTGGCGCTCTTGCTGAGCGCCACGGCAATCATCGCTGCCGTCCTCTCCTCCTGCAATGACTGTGTGAACTGCCCTTCGGGACCCGAGTGCTCGAGCGGGGTGGTAGAGGGCCAGGTGCTCGGCGGCGGGCTTCCCGTGGCCGCCACGGTCAGAGCCCATCCGCTCTTCGCCAATGACAACCTGGCCGGGTTCTTCGAAACCTCCACGGACTCCACAGGATGGTATCATCTCGAGCTTCCCGACGGGGAGTACCTCCTGCGCTTGCGGGGTGATGCGCAGCGCTGCTACTACAGCCACCGTGAACCGGTTGCCAGGAGTTCCGAGGCTGACACGCTTCGGCTGGCTGCTGGTTCTGTGCCCTTGAGAGCCGATTTTCGTCTCGGTGCTCTGCGGGTACGAGTTGAGTTGCCGTCTCTTCGCGAAGGTGCCTTCGTAGCTTTGAAGGTCGCTCGACGTGACACCAGCCAATCCAGTGGATGGCAGACCTCTGCCGGCAGGGACAACGCACGCATCGAAGAGGGAGTCATCCAGTTCAGCTTGTCAGGTCTCATGTCGGGTGTCTATGCGATGCGGCTCCATTTCGGATCAGATCATCCCGGTTTGTGGCTGCCAAACGACCTCAATATTGATGACGCCGATACGGTTGGTGTCGAGACCGACCGGATCACTGACTATGATGCTGTCGTCGGAACAGAGAACGCACACATTTCTGGGGTGATCCGTGGTAGTTGGCAGGCAATGGGTTTGTCCTCACCCCATGTTGTGTTATACGAGGACAGCCGCACGCAGCTCGCTGCTATTGAGACGGACGCCTATGGCGTGTTCGCCGCGAATCTGCTGATTGCGGCTGACGTTCGCATCCGAGTGTTCATGGGTAACTTTGGACGCTGGATTGGTGGTGAGAGCTTTGAACAGGCAGAGGTGTTCAAGCTGAGGCTTGGACAGGAGGTCACCGACATACTCCTGGAGGAGGGCGGTCTGCTCATCGATTCATCCTCTGAGAGTCGCGTCGATCTCTGGGATCTCGGGGGAGAGATCGTGCATGCCGAGAACTTGTCCCCCGTCGAGTCGCATGCATCGATGTACTTCCACGGGGACTCGCGATTCCATCCGATCCCCAATCTCCCTCCAGGAGACTACCTTTTCCGTCTCTACCCCTCATATCCCCTTGCGTCGCCCTACCTCGACCAGTGGCACGATCGGGCGGCAAGCGAAGAGGAGGCGCTGGTGATCTCGATTGCTGAGGCGGGGGAGGTCGTGCCCCTCACGCTTCGCCCACTTCGAGGTGCCACCATACGGGGGAGGATCACGTGGACGCCGCAACCGCGGTCATATCCCGTCATCTTCGCCACGACAGCAACATCCCCGGAGCCACTCGGCAAGCGCGGTCCTGACTCCTGGCCGGAGTCACCTGGCGAAGCGTGTGACTTCTCCCTGCACGGTCTCGCGGACGGGGACTACAAGGTGGGCGCCTGGCTGTATACGCACTCAGGCTGGGAGCCGCCGCCTGACAGCGTGGCGTGGCATCCGGGCACAGCGGACTGGGACTCCGCGGCGGTGATCGAGATCCGCAACTGCCAGGATGTTGAGGGGATCGCGATCGAACTTCCCTAGGTTTCGCGTTCTCAGCTACCGGATCATGATCACCGGTCGGGTTACTCTCTGCCCACCCGCGGACAGGCGCGTGTAATAGACGCCCGCCGGCACACGTGCCCCCGCCTGGTCGGTCCCATTCCAGATGACGAAGTGGGTTCCCGGCGTGTGGGGCACATCGGCAAGCCGCACTACATGCCGGCCAAGAACGTCGACGATGTCCAGGACTGCGTTCCCGTTCCCCACGGAATAGCTAATGCGTGTCCAATCACCCATGGGATTCGGAGCGTTGGGCGCCAAGCTCAGACCCATCGGGGCCGTTTCCTCGTCCTCCACGGCAGAACCTTCGACACAGATCGAGTAGAGCCCGTGCTGCATCGTCTGCCCCTGGAGCAGGGTCCATTCGTACGGGTTGATGCAGATGTTCGTAGTGCAGGACCAGGAGGGCGGATCCCAGTAGTACCACGGCAGGTCGCTTGCGGCGAGGGACTCGCTGATGCCATCCGCGCCCAAGTCTCAGATGGCCTCCTCTGGCCCCCCGAGGTGTGTGAACGTCAACAGAAGGTTGAGCTCGTGGATGACGAAGACCTCAACCACGCCGCCAGCGTCGTCCAAGCGCACCAGGGTGAGATCGCCCAGGGAGGGATGGCCGGGCGACAAGGTGGCGTGAACCTCCCACAACTGGGGATCCATGCCGCCCCAATAGGTGACCGTGATCGGCTCCGCACTGACCAGGGACAACTCGACGATCTCCAGGGGCACGGTCGCCACCGAGCCAGCAGTTGGCAGCTCCGCATCGGTCAGTCGCTCGACGATCGTGTCCACTTGGCTCAGGTCATCTTCCGGGCAGAAGGGACTCCATTCGAGAGGCTGTCCCACGTAGGTGATGATCCCGTCGAACGGATCCGAACCGGGGCCGAAGAAATCCGGCGGCACGGGGTGCGTGGCGAAGTCCTGAAACGTCGTCTCGGGAATGGTCTCGTACAGGTCGAAGCCCGCATAGACCGTTCCGTCAAGCAGGGTGGGACAGACGGCCAGGACATCGTGGCGCGCGTTGGACGCCAAGTGCAGGACCGGACCGGATACGCCGGCACAGAAGTTGGACATGCAAGAGCCGGGAGGCGGATCCCAATACTGCCATACGCCATCATAGATTTCGTAGTAGTCGAAGATCCCGGCCTCGCCGTAGTCGAGGATCCACTCCTCGGGTCCACCGACGTGTGTGAATGTGAAGCGCGGATAGAGGAAGTAGTCACCGGCGTACGTGCCACCGTCGGTGTGATCGCGTTCGATGAAGAGCATCCCGTGAGATGTCTCGTGGGGGGAAATCGTCATCTCGACATCCCAGTACTCTTCGTAGGCTCCCCCGAAGTAGGTGACGCGGATCGGCTCGACGCTGACCAGCGACAGTTCGACGATCTCGATGGGCACGCTATCACTCGAAGGTATGTCCGGCAGCTCGGCGCGGTCCTGACGTTCGATGATCATGTCGACTCTGCTCAGGTCGTCCACGGGACAGAAGGAGCTCCCCTCCAGCGGCTGTCCTTCGAGGCAGATGATTCCGTCGAACGGATCCGAACCCGGGCCGAAGAAATCGGCGGGGATGGGATCGCCGGAGAAAGCGCGGTGAGTCTCGCCCGGGATCGTCTCGTAGAGATCGAAGCCTGCGAGCACATCCTGGCCTGAGGCTTCCCCAACGCCGGCTGCCAGGACGCAGGTGAGCGCCAGGGCAAACCCGGCAAATCCGGAGATGGAGGTACGCATGACGAAACCCTCCTATGTGATCGATCGCTGTGAATCCCGGTCGTCAACACTATCAATTATACCGCAAGAGGGCCGGCATGCGGGGGGAGTCAAACTGGGGATTGCCGCACGGACTTCGGCGCTCCATAATGCTCGCTGCAACTTGCTCCCGCAGGCCACGCGGGAGCATGGTCGTCGGTCGCATAACCGCTACGAATGGAGGGAGATCCCCATGAGTACCGCTGACAATCTGCAGGCTGCGTTTGCGGGAGAGAGCCAGGCCAATCGCAAATATCTTGCCTTTGCGAAGAAGGCCGAACAGGACGGCTTTCCCCAGATCGCCAAGCTCTTTCGTGCCGTGGCCGAGGCGGAGACCGTGCATGCGCACGCGCACTTCCGCGTGATGGGTGGGATCCAGGACACGGCCGCGAACCTCCAGGCAGCGATCGATGGCGAGGACTACGAGGTCAAGACCATGTACCCCGAGTTCCTCGAGGAAGCGATCAAGGAGGGCAGCAAGCCCGCGGAGATGAGCTTCAAGCACGCCCTGGCAGTCGAGAAGATCCACTTCGGTTTCTACACCGATGCCCTCGGGTCCTTCAAGGCCGGCAAGGACCTTGAGGCGACCTCGATCCACATCTGTCCGGTGTGCGGCAACACGGTGAAGGGCGACCTGCCGGACAAGTGCCCGATCTGCGGCGTCCCGCGCGACAAGTTCTTCGAGGTCAAGTAGGTCCAAGTGCCGCTCGCGCGAGCGTTCGGTGTCCGGAGGTATCTGATATGGCCGGGCAGACCTCTGCCGCGTGGCGCTGTACCGTGTGCGGCTACATCCATCGGGGTGCCGAACCTCCCGATTGGTGCCCGGTGTGCGGCGCCGCAAAGGCGGACTTCGAGCCCTACGAGGAACCGGCGGCGCCCCAGGCCGCCGCGCCCGCCCAGCGCTGGCAGTGCATGAACTGCAACTACCTCCATGACGCGTCCGAACCGCCGGAGTTGTGTCCCATCTGTGCGGCCGCCGCGGATCGCTTCCGGGCGCTCGAGGCCCGGGAGACCGGCGCCGCCGGGGGGACGCGGGACCACGTAGCCATTGTGGGTGCCGGCATTGCGGGCATCTCTGCCGCCGAGGCCGTTCGCGCGACCGCGTCGGGTGCGCGCATCACGCTGATCTCCACGGAGTCGGAGCTCCCGTACTACCGCCTCAATCTGACCCGGTACCTGGCGGGGGAGATCCGTGCCGATGATCTGCCCATTCACCCCGCCGGCTGGTACGAGGATCAGCGGATCGAGGTGCGAAGTGAGTCCGCCGTGGAGAGTATCGATCCTGCCGAGGGTTCGCTCGTCTTCACCAGCGGCGGGGCGCTCACCTATGACAAACTGATTCTCACCGTCGGTGCCCATCCGTTCGTGCCGCCCTTCCCGGGCACGCAGCGCAAGGGCGTGGTCACGCTTCGAACCCGTGCGGATGCCGGCACGATCCTGGAGGCCTTGCGTGACGACCTGCCCTGCGTCTGCATCGGGGGCGGCATTCTGGGCATTGAGACGGCCGGCGCGTTGGCGCGCCGGGGCGCCAAGGTGACCATGCTCGAGAGCCACGGCTCGTTGATGCCGCGCCAGTTGAATCCCGCGGCGAGCGAGGTTCTCGCAGAGCACCTGGAGCGCACGGGAATCACCCTTCGCACGGGCGCTCGGACGCGCGAGATCGT
>JAUWTE010000143.1 GCA_030609765.1 Acidobacteriota bacterium | reverse complement strand
GCTTCCTCGGCGACCTACCTTTTCAACGACATCCGGGACCGCCACAGGGACCGGGAACATCCCGAGAAGTCGCAGCGCCCGATCGCCGCTGGTCGCGTCAGCGTACTGGTTGCCGCTGTGATGGCAATCGTACTGGCGTTCGTCGCCTTGCTCGGCAGTCATGCCGTCAACTGGCAACTCGCGGTTGTCATCGCCGCCTACTTGGTGCTGCAGGGCGCATACAGCCTCCGCCTCAAACACGTGCCAATCATCGACGCCCTCTGTGTCTCCGCAGGATTTCTCATGCGAGCTGTGGCGGGCGCCGAGGCGGTGCAGGTGCCGATCTCTTCATGGCTGTTGATGTGTACGCTCTTTCTGTCGATCTTCATATCGTTCTCCAAGCGACGCCACGAGTTCGCCACCCTGCCTTCGGGAGGGGAAGCACACCGCCGGAGCCTGACCGGCTACAGTATCGAGGTCCTCGACCAGGTTATCACCATCTCGGCTGCAGCAACGTTGATCTCTTACGCGCTTTATACGGCAGACGCGGAGACAGTCGCGAAATTCGGCAGCGACCGGCTTCTTCTGACCCTGCCGTACGTGGTCTACGGGGTGTTTCGCTATCTCGCCCTCGTCCACATGAACGAGGAGGCTGGAGATCCATCACTGGCTCTTGTCCGCGACAAGCCCCTGCTGATCACCGTGGCACTGTGGGGGCTGACCGTAGTCGCCCTCCTATATCTGCGGTAAGTCTGGGGTAAGATAGGGGGCCGTGAACTGGCGCCGGTATGGACATTCTTCTCGGCGCAGGCGCCTTCTGAACTCCGAAACGGACACGGCCCTCCAAGGTAACCACTCCTGATGACTACCGAAGCTCGCCCACAATATATTCTCAACCGGCCGCGCCACCCGGGTGGCGCCAAGGTTGCCGTTCTATCGACGACTCCCGAGAGTGTTCTCGACGATTACGAGCGCCTCCTCGATCTGGCCGAGGTTTCCAGCAACCTGGACCCCGGTGAGGAGACCCTGCTCAAGCTCAACCTTTCATGGACGAAGTACTTCCCGGCCTGCTCATCGGAGCCCTGGCAGGTGGAAGGGTTGTTGCGCGGTCTGCTGCGATCCGGATTCGATCGTCAGCGCTTGCTAGCGGTCGAGAACAAGACCGTAGTGACCAATCCGCGTAAGGGAGCCGAGCTCAACAGCTGGATGCCCATCCTCAACGCCTACGAGGTTCGCTTCCAGCCTCTTACCGAGGTCGAGTGGACCCGCTATGACTTCGGCGATGAGCTGCTGCGGCTGAACGAGATCTTCCCGGAGGGGATCGAGATCCCACAGCCCTACATAGGCAAACAGATAATTCACCTGCCGACGATGAAGACGCATGGCCATTCGGTCATGACCGGCGCGGTGAAGAATGCCTTCGGTGGCCTCCTCAAGGAAGTTCGCCACTACGCCCACAAGTACATCCACGAGGTGTTGGTGGACCTGCTGCTCATGGAGCGCCAGCTTCACCCCGCCACCTTCGCGGTCATGGACGGCACCGTATGTGGCGATGGCGCCGGGCCCCGCACCATGGTTCCCTACCTTGGCAACAGAATTTTGGCATCGAGCGATTCCGTGGCGATCGATGCGATCTCAGCCAGGATGATGGGCTTCGATCCGATGGAGATTCCCTTCTTGCGCATGGCGCACGAACGCGGTCTCGGCATTGCCGATCCCAAGGATATCGAGATCGTCGGCGAGGATATCGAGGGCGTGAGCTACGGCTTCACGAGCAAGCGGTCGTTCGTGATATGGGGTGACCAGATGCTCCGCCTGGGCTTCTTGCGGTCGCTGGAGCACTTGCTACTACACTCACCCCTGATGGTCTGGGCTCCGTTCGCCTCGAATGTTTATCACGATTGGATGTGGTACCCGACGATCGGCCGGCACCGCATTCGCAGCTTCGATCGCACGGAGTGGGGTGGATTGAGGCACGATCGCTATATGTCAGGCAGGGTATCCGTACCGGAAACTCTGCGGAGTAATTGAACCCAACAGGCACGGACGGCGGCGCTTGTCGTCGCCCGTCAGATGCCCGAGCACGGGAGGGTATCTTGGCTGAGGAACCCTCGCACAATTACCGGATAGACTACGACGACCTCGACGTCGACAACCTCGTGGACCAGATCCATGACCGGGTTCGCCGCGAGGAGAGCAGCCGAGGCCTACCGCCACAGGCGTTGGAGGAACGTATCAGGGATCGCCTGCGCACATATCTGGACCTCGACGACGATCGCCCATACGAGTTGCAGTCGACCCTCCAGTTGGAGGGCCCGTGGAACGTCGGCCCTGACGACCTGCGCAGCTCGAGCCGCCGCGGACTGGGGCGTGTAATCGGTTTGTCGCGCGCGCTCTTCCGACCCTTCACCAAACTCATCGGTAACCTCGACCTGCCGATCTACAAGCAGTTCAAGATCAACCTCGGCGTGGCGGAAGCGTTGCACGATTCAATGCAACAAACCGCCGAACTGCAGGCGCGCGTAGAGGAACTGTCAGACCGGCTGGAGAGGCTGGAAGGCAAAGCGGAGCACCGAGAGCCTCATGCTACCCGTGCCCCCGACGGTAGCGACGCGGAGAGCTAGGAGATGCGGCTCGCCTTGGTTGTACAACGCTACGGCGCGGAAATTCGAGGTGGTGCCGAATTGCATTGCCGCTTGATCGCCGAGCACCTCGGCGAGCGGCACCAGGTTGCGGTGGTGACCACGTGTGCACGGGACTATCTCACCTGGGCCAACGCCTATCCTCCTGGAATCCACGACATTAGAGGGATCCCTGTCTGGCGGTTTCCTGTGCGCAAAGCACGTAATACGGAGCGCTTCGGCCGCCTGCAGGAGCGTATCTTCCACCGAAAGCACAGTGAGGCCGAGGCTATGGCGTGGCTGCAGGAACAAGGTCCCTATAGCCCCATGTTGCGCAATTGGGTGGCCACCCACCGGGATCACTTCGACTACTGGATCAGCTTCTCCTATCGCTACTGGACGACCTTTCACACCATGGAGGCGGCCGCTGGGAAGACGATTCTCGTACCGACCGCCGAGCCCGACCCGACCATCGACCTTCCCATATTCGAGCCCTTGTTCCGTAACGCACGCGCAATCGTCTTCAACTCGCACGAAGAGCGCTCCATGATTCTCGGTCGCAGCGCCGCCGAGGACGTTCCTTCCGAGACCTCCGGTGTCGGCATCCAGGAGCCCGAGGAGGCTGACGCGGAGCGCTTCCGAGCGCGCACGGGCATTGCTGAGCCCTTCATCTTTTATATCGGCCGCATCGACGCCAATAAGGGATGCAGCCAGCTCTTCGATTTTTTCCAACGCGCCTGCGACCGCCTCGAGGAGGAAGGCGTAACGCCCCCGCTGCTCGTGCTGGCGGGCCACTCAGTGCTTTCCATACCCGACCACCCGCGCATCCGTTACCTCGGCACGGTCGACGAGCAGGAAAAATACGACGCGCTCGCAGCATGCACTATGCTCATCATGCCGTCGTTCGATGAGAGCCTGTCGATGGTGCTCCTCGAGGCCTGGGCACTGCGCAAGCCGGTACTGGTGAACGGTCACTGCGATGTCCTGCGAGGCCAGACCGTGCGCAGCGGCGGCGGACTCTACTACAAGGACGGCAACGAGTTTCGCGAGGCCCTGCGGTTGCTCATGAGCGATGAGCGCTTGCGCGCGGGCTGTGGTCGAAGTGGCAGGAGGTACTTCGAGGACAACTACACGTGGCAGGTCATCGAGGACAAGTACGAACGCCTCCTGCAGCAGCTCGCGGCCGAGGACGGCATCCTCGAAGCGGTGTCCGAATGAGTGGAGCCAAGCGTCCGGGCATTCATCAATTGTCGGTGTCGGCGGCCTACGGTGACGCGATAGGCGGAGAGGTCTTCACGATTCGTGACGCTCTCCGTGCGGCCGGCTACGCCTCGGATGTCTTCGTCGAGCTCGTCGACGCGCGCATGGCCGCCGAGGTCCGTCCCTACCAGGAGTATCGCGAAGTCAGCAGCCCTGAAAACGTTGTTCTCCTGCACTTTTCGCTGGGCTCGAAGGTCTCCGCTCTCGCCCATAAGCTGGCTGACCGTCTGGTGCTCATCTACCACAACATCACCCCCGCCGAGTGGTTCGCTCCCTACAGCCTGGGCCTCGCTCGCAATTGTTTGCGCGGCCGAATCGAGCTCGCCAGCTTCGCACAGAAGTGCCTGCTGGGGCTGGGCGATTCCGAGTACAACCGCCAAGAGCTCGAGGAGCTGGGCTTTTCGCCCACCGCGGTGCTTCCTCTCATCGTCGACATGTCGCGCCTGGACGGCCCGGCTCACCCGCTGGTGCTGGATCGCTATCGCGACGGCCGTACGAACATGCTCTTCGTCGGCCGCGTCGTGCCGAATAAGAGGATCGAGGACCTTCTGGCAGCATTTTCCTACTACCGCAGGTTCGTCGATCATCGATCCCGGCTCATCATTGTCGGTGAGTCTCGTGGCTTTCTGCCCTACTATGATTCCTTGCAGCGTCTGATGTCGGAGATGAAGCTCGATGAGGTCGTGTTCACCGGACACGTCTCTCAATCCGAGCTCAACGCCTACTACGACGTCGCCGACTGCTTCGTTTGCACTTCGGAGCACGAGGGCTTCTGCGTCCCGATTTTCGAAGCCATACACAAGGAACTGCCGGTGATCGCTTATTCGGCCGCGGCGATTCCCTACTCGACAGGCAAGGGTGTCCTGCTGCTCCTGGACAAGGATCCGGCGATCATTGCCGAGACCATCGCCGAAGTGCTGCGCGACTCGGACCTGCGCGCACAGATCGTTGAACGCCAGAAACGTGCACTGAGTATGCTCGACCGAGAGGCTCTGGTGCGGCAACTATTCGACCAGCTCGCTGGAATCGGGTTAATCTGAGGTGAATTCGAGATGAGGGTGCACCAACTCCTCGCCACAGCCCACTCGGGAGACGCGACGGGCGATGCCGCCTTGGCGGTGGCGGCGGCGCTCCGGCAAGCCGGGCACGAGGCGGAGATTTTCGCGCTCGAGGTCGATCCGGCCATGCGAGGCAAGGTTCACCGCTACTCGGAGTTCCCTCCTCCCGAGGAACACGACTGCACGGTTCTGCACTTCAATCTGCCTTCGCCGCTGACCGAAGATCTCGTCGGCCTCGAAGGTGTCCGCATGCTCATGTACCACAACCTGACCCCTCCCGAGCAGCTCCTGCCTTACTGCCCCGAGATCGCGCGCCTGACAGCGCTGGGAAGACGCCAGCTCGAGTGGCTGGCGGCGCAAGGATGCGTCGATCTGGCGATTGGGGTGTCTGCCTACAACACCCGCGACCTGGAGACGGCCGGCTTCTCATCCACCGCAACCGTCCCCTTGCTCGTCGACCTGCATCACCTCGACGTACCGTCCAACGCAGTTCTCGCCGCGGAGCTCGAGCGCGACCCCGCACCGACCTTTCTCACCGTGGGACGAGTGGCTCCGAACAAGCGCATCGAGGACTTCTTGAAGGTGGCGACCTACTATCTCCGTTACATCAGCCCACGGGCCCGCTTTCTGGTCGTCGGCGGCACCAGGGGCATGGAGCCCTACCTTGCCAGCCTCAGCAAGCTGCAATCGAAGCTCGAGCTTGACGCCCGTGTGCGTCTCGTCGGTCGCGTGTCGCTGGAGGACCTGGTTACCTACTACCGAACCGCCTCCGTCTACATCTGTACCAGCACCCATGAAGGCTTCTGCGCGCCCTTGCTGGAGGCCATGAAGTTCGACCTCCCGATCGTGGCCCGGCACGCCGCGGCGATTCCGGAAACGCTGGGTGATGCCGGCGTCCTGGTGGGCTCCGATGACCCGGCCGACTGGGCGGAGATGCTGCATGCCGTGCTCCAAGACGACGCAATGCGGGAGCGTCTCACCAAGAGCGGGCGTGCCCGACTCGCCGCGTTCGATCCGGCCACCGTGGCCGAACGCTGGGTCAAGACCCTGACGTGGGGGTGAGAGTGACAGCAGAGGAGACACAGTGAGAGTCGCGATGGTGGTTCAGCGCTATGGCTCGGAGATCGTCGGTGGAGCCGAGCGCCTGTGCCGCGGAGTCGCGGAAGGTCTGGCCGAGCGCGGCCACGAGATCGAGGTGCTGACCTCTTGCGCGCGCTCCTATGTCACCTGGGCGAATGCTTACCCGGAGGGAGTCGAATCGCTCAACGGCGTCATGGTTCGGCGCTTCCGCACCGTCGAGGAGCGCGACATGGACTCCTTCAACGCGCGCTCGAGCGAGCTGTTCAGTAAGCCTCACGGCCACGCTGACGAGATCGCCTGGGTCGAGGCGCAGGGCCCCCACGCGCCGGGGATCGTCGATCATGTCCATCAGATCGCGGGCGATTGCGATCGACTCGTTTTCTTCACTTATCTCTACCACCCGACCATCCACGGCATTCACGCCGCGCCGCGCAAGAGTGTGCTCGTGCCCACGGCCCACGACGAGGCCCCCATCTATTTGAGCATGTACGAACCGATCTTCTCTCTGCCCGCGGGACTGATTTTCAACACCGAGGCAGAACGAGCATTCGTACGCCGCAGGTTCCCGCGCTCGCGCTTGAAGTCGGAGGTCATCGGGGCCGGAATCGACAACCTCGAGCTCCTCGGCGCACATGCCACGCCAGCAGTCAGAGAGGCGGCCGCTATCGATGCGACCAGCGGTGGTGTGCCCGGCAGCAGCAATCCCACCGGCAGCATCCCGGCCCCGAGCGTCCTGTACGCCGGGCGCATCGAGGAAGGCAAGGGCGTCGGCGAGCTCCTCGCCCATCTCGCCCGCTACCGTGAGGATACGGGCCAGCCATTGCGTGCCTGGCTCATGGGAGAGGTGGCAATGGATCTACCCCAGGCCGATTGGATCGAGGTATTGGGTTTCGTTTCGGAGGAGGAGAAGATCGCGCGCATGCAATCGGCAACGGTGCTGGCGCTGCCCTCGGCCCTCGAAAGCTTCGGCATTGTCGCTCTCGAGGCCATGGCCGCCGGCACACCGGTGCTAGCCAGCGCCGCGAGTGAGGCAGTAGTGGAACACTGCCGCCGCGGCAACGCGGGGCTGTTCTACAGGGACTATCCCGACTTCCGCGAAGCTCTCTCGCTTCTGCTCGCTGACCAAGAGCTGAGGGCGACGCTGGGCGACAACGGGCGCCGCTACGTCCGCGCCCATTTCGCCTGGCCCCGCATCGTCGAGCGGTACGAAGCGTTCTTGTCTGCCCTATAGACTGCCGCCCCCCCTCAGCTTGGCGGTCGGCCCCGGGTAATCACCTCGGCGGCCGATATGTTGTCGCAGGTTCGCCGCTGCGATAGCCTTTAATCGGACATGGGCCTCGCAATTGAAAGGGACGGCATGATGCCAGCCTGGACTAGTGACTCTGCCCTGCATCTTGCTCCGACCAAGCTGGTAGCCTTCGCGGTCGCCTCGAGCTTGTTTTTCGTCTCGGCTGCATGCTCATCCGGCAGCGAGGATGGCTCGGCATTGCCCCAGGAGGCGCAGTTCTCCGGCTCTGAGAGTTGTATCGGCTGTCATGAGCGCTTCTACG
>JAUWTE010000298.1 GCA_030609765.1 Acidobacteriota bacterium | reverse complement strand
TCGGCACAGTGGGCGACGCCCAGGCGCTCGTAGCCCATCCGACGGGAGAACTCGAGCACCTCTCGAATCCGTGTCCAGCGGCAGTAGCCTTCGGCCTCGATACGAGCCGATTCGTATGCCATGCGGCGGCGGTCTTCCGCGCCGTAGAGCTCCTCGAAGCCGGGGAATGTCTCCCCCTGCATCGGGCAGTTTTCTGGCGCTGCGTCGATGCGGCCGGCGCGACAGGCGTAGACGTTGCAGTGTGCGCATTGGATGGTCACGGTGCCTGAATCCCTCCGAATCTCGCCGGTGTTTCGGTACCCGCCGGGGGCTATACTAGAAACGATACATCATGGTCCGAGTTAGTGCAGAAAGGGTTCCGTCATGAGACATCACGCCAAGTTGGTTTTGTGTTCCGTCATCATTTTTGGCCTCGTTCTCGTACCCTCTGCCAGCGGAGTAGCGGCCACTGGGGGACAGTCGCCACAGGCCCAGCAGGCCGTCCAGCGGGCCTCCAGCCTGCTTCAGCAGGACCAGGTCGAAGCTGCTCTTGAGGAGGCCGACCGGGCCATCGAGCAGGATTCTTCCTTCGCCATGGCTCACTACATCCGCGGCATGGCCCTCGGGAAGCTCGGCCGGGATAAGGAGGCGCAAGAGGCGTTTCTCGAGGCCGCGCTCTACAACCCAGGCTGGACGGAAGCACACTTCTGGGTGGCGATGTCTTCATTTCGCCTGAGTGACTATGACACGTGTTGGGAGCAGTCCATTCTGGCACACCAGGCGGGAATGGACATGACAGCCGAGATCGCTGAGCTGCGCACCCTTGCGGAGCCTCCAGACGACCTGGAGGCACGCCTGAACGCTCCGCGTGTCTACGTCCAGGAGGCCGATGTGTCTGCCCTCGAGAACAACCGTGGGGCAGAGCAGGCGCTGGCGTTTGCGCAGCCGTACCTGCACGAGCTGGCGCGTCAGGCGCGCCGAGGGATCCAGGGGTCACACCACTTCGGTCTGGTTCCTCGTCCCGACATGGCGGCCTACATCCTGGTCATCGAAGTGGAGGATCTCGGCGGTGTGGCCTTCGAGGAGATGCAGGACTGGAGACTGGAAGAAGAACAGAATGCACTCCCGCTAGAGCAGAGCGCCAACCAGCCGATCGAGATGGACGCCTACGTCAAGCTCCTCGCTGGCGAAGAGCAGGCATATCGTCGCCAGATGCGAGTGCGGGACGTCCGCACGGCCAGTCAGATCAGCGCGGAGCTGGCTCGCCAGATCGGCTACCTCGAGAGCTGGATAGAAGAGCAACGCTAGCAGCCCGTTGAGAAGTCCGGGCTGCAACTTGAGAATCCTCGGCGCAGGTGTTCTCCTGCCCCTGTGATGAAATGTGCTCTGTGCCGGGCACAAAACCCGTCGAAAGGAGATTCCGTATGGGCCCCTCTCTCGATGTGCGTCGCCGCGGCCACGTCGCCGCGCTATCGTTCTTGCTTGCGCTCCTTCTGATCGCGCCCGCCGTGCCCGCGGCGGCGCAGCAAAACGAAGGCCAGCAGACCCAGGAGTTGCTGCAGAGTCATATCAATGGCTTGCAGCATCGACTTGATTCACTGCGCCGTCAGGTCGACGACCTGATGTTCTTCCAGCGTGTCGGCGACGTTGCCGACATCGACCTGGTCACTTTCACCGGGCCACCGCCTCGCTATCAGCCCAACCCCACGGGACAGGGCGCCGGCAACCCGTTGCGCATCCGCGCCTATGTGTTCATTCCCAAAGACCTCGATCGTGACAAGAAGCAGCCGTTGATCGTCTTCCCGCACGGTGGCGTGCACAGCAACTTCGGGAGCAGCTACTCGAACATCCTGCGCGAGCTCCTGGCCCAGGGCTACACCGTGATCGCACCCGAATACAGGGGCAGCACCGGCTACGGCGGTGGCTTCTGGCGTGCTATCGACTATGGCGGGCTGGAAACCGAAGACACGTACGCCAGCCGCAACTTCGCGCTTGAAGGCTACGACTTCCTCGACGAGGATCGCGTCGGCATCATCGGCTGGAGCCACGGTGGCCTACATGCGCTCATGAACATCTTCGATCATCCCGACGCCTACGCCGTGGCCTACGCCGGCGTCCCGGTTAGCGACCTGATCGCCCGCATGGGCTACAAGACCCAGGGCTACCGTGACCTCTACTCGGCGCCCTATCACATCGGCAAGAGCGCCTATCAGGACGTCGAGGAGTACCGCCGCCGCTCGCCCTCCTGGAATACCGAGAGGTACGCCGGCACGCCGTTGCTCATCCACACGAACACCAACGACGGTGATGTCAACGTACTCGAGGTCGAGCGTCTCATCCAGGCACTGCAGGCCAACGGCAAGACGGGCTTCGAGTACAAGATCTATCAAGACGCAGCCGGCGGGCCCTGCTTCAACCGGCTCGACACGCCTCTAGCGAAGGAGTCGCGTCGCGAGATCTGGAGGTTCCTGGCGCCTCATCTGCGGCCCGACAATCCCGTTCGATAGGAGTGGGTGGACCAAGTTCCCCTGGCGGGCGCCCGCGCGGCGAGGTGTGCGCCTCTTGCTCGTGAACGTGAACCGGCCACCGGCCGGCTTCAGGTCAGTGGGCTCAGCCGAAACCGCCCGACCGGCAAGAGTGGGGAGCCGGAGCGGCGCTCTGGGCGGCGCCGTGCGAGACGCTGCCGGCCGCGAAGGTGGAAAAGACCTTGTCTGGCTTCGGCTTTCCACAAGCCGGGCAGGTCAGGTCCTTGCCATCGGCGCCGATGCGTTGCAGGGCTTCGAACCGCTCATCACAGCCGCTGCACTGGTATTCATAGAGGGGCATGCTGTTTCTCTCTTCGTCGTATCAGGTCAAACGTGAGGAATATCGCGTATCGTAGCCCGAACCTCTGAACGGATCGCCGCTACGCTATGGCGCGCGAACCGTTGAGTGGTTCAGGCTAGAGTCATTATTCTGTCAGAAGTGGGTGGCGCTGTCAGGCGTACGGATCAGGTCCAGACAACGCTACCATTGAGGAAGGATGCATCAGGCGAGCCGCTGGTCACAGGAGATCGTCAGGGCACAGGAGGAAAAGCAGTGAACGTGCGACCATCCGCCGTGGCGGGCACCTTCTATCCAGACGTGCCCGAACAGTTGAGAACATCGGTCAGGCAACACATTGAGGGGGGGCGCAGCCGCGCCCACGGGCCAGCGCCCAAAGCATTGATCGTGCCCCACGCCGGCTACGTGTATTCCGGTCCCGTTGCCGGCTCGGGCTACGCGCTGTTGGAGTCCAAGCGAAGCGAGATTCGTCGCGTCGTGCTGCTCGGCCCGGCTCACTTCGTGCCTCTCGATGGTCTCGCCCTGCCCGGTGCGGATGCCTTCGTGACACCCCTGGGTGAGGTCCCGATCGACAAGGATGCCGAGGGCCAGGTCGCCTCGCTGCCCCAGGTTGTGACATCGAGTGCCGCGCATGCGCGCGAGCACTCGCTGGAGGTTCAACTGCCATTTCTCCAGGAGGTGTTGACTGCCTTCGAGCTCGTTGCCATGGCTGTCGGCGGCGACAACATGGAGGAGGTGGCGGAGGTTATCGACGTCCTGTGGGGCGGTGATGAAACCCTAATCCTGGTGAGCTCCGACTTGTCGCATTACAGCGACTATGAAACGGCACGTCGCCTGGACCAGCAGACGGCACAGGCCATCGAAGAGCTACGCCCCGAAGATCTGGGGCAAGAGGCTGCCTGTGGCGGCGTGGCGCTCAAAGGCCTACTTCTCGCGTCACGGCGCAGGGGCCTGGCGGCGAAGACGGTCGACCTGCGTAACTCCGGTGACACGGCTGGCCCGCGCGATCAGGTCGTGGGCTACGGTTCCTTCGCTATCGCCTGAGCCCGCGCTCCTTACCCCTGGAGCACCTGCCGCACCTTCTCGGCCAATTGTGCCGGGGTGAAGGGCTTGGGGATGAAGGGCTTGTCGGGGTCCAGCTTGCCGTTCCGCGATACAGCATTCTGTGGATACCCCGACATGAACAGCACTCGGAGCGGCCCCTTCTGCTCCACCAGTCTCTTATGTAGAGCGGGGCCATTCATCTCGGGCATCACCACATCGGTGAGCAAGAGATCGATCTGATCGCTGTTTTCCAGGAAGAGCTCCTCTGCGCGCAGGGGATGGGCGGCTTCCAGGACCCTGTAGCCCAGCATTTCCAGGCCGCGCCTGGCCACAGCGCGTACGGCGTCCTCATCTTCAACCAGGAGAATCGTTTCCGTGCCGCGTGGCGCGGTGCCTAGTGGCGATTTTCCGGGCAACTCGTCGGCGAGCTCGGCGACGAGAGGAAAGTAGACCTTGAACGTGGTTCCCTCGCCGGGCTCGCTGTACACGTCGACGTGACCACTATGCTGTTTGACGATTCCATATACGGTTGCGAGGCCGAGCCCCGTGCCTTCGCCGACCTCCTTGGTCGTGAAGAACGGTTCGAAGATGTGACGCTGCATCTCCCGGTGGATTCCGCAGCCGGTGTCGGTGGCCGTGATCATGACGAATTCCCCGGGCGCAACGTTCGGATGAATCGCGCAGTACTCCTCATCGAGCTCCATATTGCTCGTCTCGAACGTCAGCGTCCCACCATCAGGCATCGCGTCACGTGCATTGATCGTCAGGTTGAAGAGAACCAGCTCGATCTGGCCGGGGTCGACGCGCACGTTGCCGACATCCGGCGCGGGTACGAGGCGCAACTCGATCGCTTCGCCGATCAGGCGCTCGAGCATACTCAATGTGTCTCCGATCAGCGAATTGAGGTTCAAGACCTTGGGCTCGAGCGGTTGCCGCCGGCTGAATGCCAGGAGTTG
>JAUWTE010000428.1 GCA_030609765.1 Acidobacteriota bacterium | reverse complement strand
CTGATCCCGGCGAGCCGCGGTGCCAGGGCGACGTTGTCGTAGACGCTCATGGGCAGACCCACGGGCAAAGGGAAAACCACGCCGATCCGGCGTCGTAGGGCGTAGACGTTGCGCCAGCTCCTGACGTCCTTGCCGGCGACGATCACCTCGCCGTCGACGCGCATGCCGGGGGTGAAGACATCCATGCGGTTCAGCGCACGGAGGAAGGAAGTCTTGCCGCTGTTGGCTGGCCCGATGATGCCGAAGATCTCGTTTTCGCGAACCTCGAGGCTGACGTTACGGAGCGCCGACTTGGCGCCATAGCTGATCGACAAGTTGCGCACTTCGATCTTCGCGGCGGGCTCGCCGCGCTCGGCATGGCTCGCATCTACTGCCGCCGCGGTCCTTTCGCCCGCTCGCTTCACGACCTGTTGAGAAGTTCGGGCTACCATTTCTTCTTGCTCCGTAGGTACATGCGGAAGGCAATGGAAACGGCGTTCATCGAGAGGACAATGGCGATGAGCACCAGCGCGATGCCGTAGGGCAGTGCCTCCGGAACGTCCGGCACCTGGGTGGAGATGACGAACAAGTGCAGTGACATGGCCATCGTCTGATCGAAGACACTCTGCGGCAGAAATGGCAGAAAGAAGGCTGCGCCGGTGAACATGATCGGAGCTGTCTCACCCACCGTGCGTGAGACTTCCAAAATGACGCCGGTGAGGATTCCGCTGATGGAGTTGGGCAGAACCACGCGGCGAATTGTCTGCCAGCGGGTTGCGCCCATGTTCCAGCAGGCCTCCCGGAAGGCTTGCGGGACTGCTTGCATTGCCTCCCGCGCTGAAACGATCACGACCGGCAGAGTCATGATTGCCAGAGTCAGGCTGGCTGCCAGAATGCTGGTGCCGAAACGGAAGAAGAGGACGAAGGCGCCGACCCCGAACAGGGCGTGCACGATCGACGGCACCCCCGCCAGGTTGATGATGGCCAGGTTGATGGTTCGGGTGAGCCAGTTGTTGGGTGCGTACTCGCTCAGATACAGAGCGGCCGCGACACCCACAGGAATGGAGGCAATGAGCGCTACTGCCACCAGCCAAATCGTGCCGACGAGGGCGGGGAAGATGCCTCCCGCGGTCATGCCGTTAGTCGGCTCGGTGAGGAGGAACTCGAGCGACAGCACGGGAGAACCCTTGTAGATCAAGACCCCGAGTATGAGAGCCACCGGCAGAATCAGTAGGGCCGTCATCATCCCGAACAGCAGCTTGACGAGGACCTCTGTCCTTTTGTGCCGCAGGTTGATCTCGGTCGCCTCGAACATGGTGCCTACCTGTTACGGATTCCCCGAACCACCAGGTCAGCCGTGAGGTTGATCACGAAGGTGATTGCGAACAGGAAGATCCCCAGCACGAACAACGCTTGGTAGTGGTCCGAGCCGTGCGCGGTCTCCCCGAGCTCCGCGGCGATGGTAGCGGTCAAGGCGCGAACCGAATCGAAGATGCTGGTCGGAAGGTTGATCGAATGGCCGGAAGCCATCAGCACGGCCATGGTTTCGCCAAAGCCCCTGCCTACCCCCAGAAGTACAGCCGCCAGACGCCCCGGCTTGGCCGCCGGCAAGACCACCTTGAAGATCACCTGCCAGCGAGTGGCTCCCATCGCCTCGGCCGCCTCACGGTAGGTGTCGGGCACGGCCTTCAGGGCATCCTCGGCGATCGTCGTCATGATAGGCGCCGCCATGAGACCGAGGATGACGCCGGCATTGAGCACGTTGAGACCGACCGGAACGTTGAACCACTGGATGATCAGCGGGTTCATGATGCTCAAACCGATGAAGCCCCAGACTACCGAAGGTATCGCCGCCAGTAGCTCCACCAAGACCTTCAGGGACTCGCGCAATCTGCCGCTGGCGAACTCCCCGATGTAGATTGCGGCACCCAGAGAAAAGGGGACCGCGACGACCATGGCCAACCCCGTGATGCTGGCGGTTCCCAGGATCAGGGCCAGTGCTCCGTAGGTGGGATTGTGAGAAGAGGTTGGCGCCCAACGTGGCGAGGTGAAGAACTCGATCGGGTCCCAGCGGGTGAAGATGAAGCCGGCGCCCTCGCGGGCGATGAAAACAAAGATACCGATGATGAAGATAATGGCGGAGATGCCGCCCACGAAGACCAGAACCTGAACCGCCTTGTCGATGTACCAGTCGAGATTGCGGCGATCGAGAATCGTCTGATCGGCGGCGGTCGCCCTCATCTCAGCCGGCTTCCTCTCCGCGCAGGGCCACCATCAGTTTCTCGACCTGGGCAGCCACCTGCCGGTAGATCTCGCCGTACAGCTCCTCGGCGCGCTGATCGTCGAGGCCCTCAGGCACGGACCCCACCTCCCACTCGAGTGGAATGGTGTGAAAAGGCACCGCCGGAAGGTGGGATTCAATGCTGCCCTCGAGGCTGACGATGGCGTGGTAATCGGCCAGCTCGCTCATGACCGACTGGAGAGGAGTCGGAGCGGCGCTGGTCAGGGAATGGCCTTGGCGGTCCATGAATTCCACGAATCGAGGCTCGAGCTCGGCTGCAGGGCTCCAGCCTGCGCTCGCGTACTTGCCGCTCTCGGGGAACGCCTTGCGCGCAATGGCCTCCGCCATCTGGCTCTGGCAGCTGTTCTTCTCATCGATGAACAGAACCCTGTAGACCTTCGGGGTCTTGGTTTCCCCGGTGACGGCGAAGATCGTTTCCTCACAGATGTTTTTCGCCTGATCGCTGATGCGTCCGAGGCGATTGAAGATCACGAGCAGGGCGAAAAGATCGCGGATCGGTCTGGAGCCCTTCTTGCCCTCGACGAGCAGAGCCTCGAACGCTTTCTCGAAGGTACTCTCGACCTGGCTCGACATCGCCTTGGCATTCCGGGCCAGCTCGGGGTCGGCTTCGTGAAACGACTGCAGTGCCTGGTGCAGCATGCGCCGGGTTTCATCGGCAATGAGCTCGATGTCGCGCCCCACCCCGTCTGGCGGGGCGGCGGTGAGACGTAGCGTCTCCCGGCAAATGGCGACCGCGTAGTCGCCGACCCTCTCGATCGCCACATTGAGCCGAAGCACAGATGAGACGAAGCGCATATGCCCGGCGCTCGGGAGATGGCGGGCAATGAAGGCATGACACTTGCGATCGTTCGCCCGGATCGCGCGGTTGATGGCCAGATCCCCGAGGATCACCTCAGCCGCAAGAGCCCGATTGTGGGTCAAGAGGGCATGAGCACATCTCTCGAGGGCCTCTTCGACGGCGGAAGCGACGGCGACGATGCGCTCACGGATTCCGGCGAGGTCTCGCTCTAGTCGCTCCTCGTAATGGGTCATATTGCTCGTTCTCCTCGCCCGGGTCGGAGCCGGTGAGGCTCCTCGGGCACTGCCGGCGAATGTGGCGCGCGGTACGCGCCGCCTCGATCGCTCAGCCGCAGGTCACCGGACGAATAGGCGCGTAACCCTTTTTCTGAATGATGCACTGACCTTCATCGCTCATGATCCAGTCCAGGTACTCCTTGACCGCTCCGGTGGGCTCGCCATCGGTGTACATGAATAGGGGTCGGGCAATCGGGTAGGTACCATCGATAGCGGACTCCGTTGAGGGCGACACACATGCGCTACCCTCCTCAGTCGAAATGCACGGCATCTGGACGTGATCGGTGGCGTAGGCGAGACCGCTGTAGCCGATGGCGCAAGGAGTGTTCTCGACCAGCTCCACAACGTCCTT
>JAUWTE010000499.1 GCA_030609765.1 Acidobacteriota bacterium | reverse complement strand
TCATCGGCCCTCGGAGCGAGCCCGGTGGCATCGATCTCCACGACGAGGTTCTCGACGGTGAAATCCGCCAGACTGCTCGGCGGCCCGCTAATGTCAACGCCCATCTCCGGGGGATTGATGTCGACACGGACTTCGGAGTTGACCACGGAGACAGGCACGCCGTCGTACTGCATGTTGATCGCCTGCTCACGGATCACGATTGTCAACTCGGCCTCGCTGTCGGACGTCAGATCTATGAATTGATCGCCGCTGCGCAGGGCAACCACCTGGGTGAACGAATCCCGTCTTCCGGCGACATTCACCATCTGAGTCTGCACGTGGTCGAGGTTATCAACCAGCGAGCGCGGCCCGCTGACCCACGCCGTGGGAGGATTCAGAATCTTGTCGGTCACCTCGTAGCCGTCCGCCGGCTCGCCCTCGACGACGGATGAGATCGGTATTGCGGCGACGACGCGCTCCTCGAGAACCACCCTGATATCCCTGGGCACGATGCTCTCCACCTGGGTGCCCAGCGGAACACGAAGATCCTCCGCGCTCAGTGAAATGATGTTTTCTCCGGCGCTCGCGTCGGACAGGTCGATCCGGGGCCCGATCTGTCCCGCTCTGATGTCGCGAAAACGCTGTGCAGCCCCCCGCAATCGAACATCGATCGTTCCTTGCCATTCGTCGGCGATGGCCAGCTCGTCCGGCAGGTTGACGAGCTCTACGGGCACATCGGGGATGATCTGCAGCTCGGACTCGACGCTGTTGATTCCCACCCACAGCAGGAGGGCCAGCAACAAGGCAATCGCCTTGAGGCGGAAATTCTCTCGCGGGTAAGGCTCGATCGCCCGAATGAAGCGCCGCCAGTTCATTTCCCTACCCCTTCGGCCGCTTTCTCGCCGCTCACGCCGTGGTCCTTGCCGGCCCGCTCGGCGACGTCATCACCATCTTCCGTCTCACCCATTTGCAGCAACTCACGCAGCTTGCTCGCCAGCGATGCGGCATCGAGCTTGCGAGTAATGCGTCCATCCAGCACGAGCGAGATGGTCCCGGTCTCCTCCGAAACCACGACCGCGACCGCATCAGCCTCCTCGGTGATGCCGATGGCGGCGCGATGGCGCGAGCCGAGCTCACGTGACAGGCGGGGGTTCAGTGTGAGGGGGAGAAAAGAGCTTGCCGCCGCGATCCGACCTCGTTGAATGATCACAGCGCCGTCGTGCAATGGGGCTTCGGGATTGAAGATCGACATCAGGAGGTCGTAGGAAACCGCGGCGTCCAAGGCGATGCCCCCTTCGATGTAGTTACTCAGACCCATCTCTCGCTCGAAGACGAGAATAGCTCCGTGTCGCTTGGAGGCCAGGGAGGTGGAGGCCGTAACCACCTCATCGATGAGGTCCAGCGACGTTCCTCGCGCCAGGCTACGGAAGAACGGTGTTCTACCAAGCGTTGTCAACACGCGGCGAATCTCATTCTGGAAGAGCACGATCACGGCGAAGACGATGTACGTGAAGACGTTCGACAGCAGCCAGTCGATCGTATTCAAACCGGCGAGCCTGGCGATCCACCAGATGACGGCGAGCAGCACCAGACCAACGGCCATCCGGACGGCTCGTGTTCGGCGAATGAGCAGCAGAAGGCGATAGAAAACGTACGCCACGATCAGCACCTCGATGGCGTCCGTCCAGCCAAACTGCGTCAGGATGTCCATCCCACCCCCTCGCTCCGAATCGCCGCCGCCACGGAGGCGACTCGCCTCATGCTGCGCACGTCATGGACCCGGACCATGTGCGCGCCCGCCAGAACGCCACAGGCCACCGCAGCGGCCGTGCCCTCGAGCCGCTCATCAGCGGGCAATCCCAGGACCTCGCCGAGAAATGACTTGCGCGAGGGGCCGATGATAATCGGCCGCCCCAGCGATCGCAGAGCCGCAAGGTGGCGCAGCACGATCAGACTCTGCTGTGCCGTTTTTGCGAAGCCAATGCCAGGATCCACGAGTGTGGCTTCAGGACCGATCCCCGCGCGGCTGGCTCGACCCAAAGCCTCCCGCAACTCCTTCAAGATATCCGCTAGGAGGTCCTCGTAGCGAGCCTCCTCGTGCATTCTCTCTGAACTACCGCGAGTATGCATCAAGATGATCGGTACTCCCGCCGCCGCAACCACCGTCCCGAGCTCGGGGTCCGCCGCCAAGCCCTGCACATCATTGACGATCGAGGCGCCGGCGGCGAGCGCGGCTTCAGCGACAGATGCTTTGCTCGTGTCGATCGAGATCGGCACGTCGACCCGCGATGCGAGCCCCTCGACGGCGGGCACGACCCGATCGATCTCCTCCTGGACAGATATCATCTTGCTGCCCGGCCGGGTCGATTCCCCGCCCACGTCCAGCAGGTCTGCTCCCGCCTCGACCATGCGCTCGCCAAGCTCGGCCGCTACACGGTCCCCGAGCCGACTCCCGTCGTAGAACGAGTCGGGCGTGCAGTTGATCACGCCCATCACCAATGGCCGTAGGCCACAGTGCAGTTGCCCGCCCTTGCACTCGAGGGAAAACTCGGTGCGGTGGTAGGCATGCAGCACCGTGACAACCTCCTCGGCAAGGCGCTGCAGATCGTTGCTGGCGGTCAGGAGCTGAGCCCTGAGGGCCTCGATCTGGGGGAGGCTGGCAAACACGACCAGGTCGACGCCGGCTTCAGTGGGGAAGGTGTGGGCAGCTCCCCCCACCCTGCCCAGCGCACGCAGGAAATCATCGGCAACCGCCTCGCCGACCGCCTGTAGTCGGGTGGCGTAGGAACCATGTGCCGCCGCGGTCTCGTGAAAGTGGGGGCTCGCGTCCGGTAGTTGCAGCGGCAGGGGGTCGTAGCCACCGATCACGTGGGCGTTGTGCGGGAAGAGATTATCGACGATGGCGGATGGAGACGGCCGGGCGTCTCTTGCCCGGGCGCCTGTCATCTGTCCGACTAGC
>JAUWTE010000539.1 GCA_030609765.1 Acidobacteriota bacterium | reverse complement strand
GATCATCCTCGCCGGCGGCACCACCCCCCACGTTGCCGTGCACACCGCAGGTGCTGCAGTAGACCACCCGGCGCACACCATGCTTGAGGGCCATCTCCATGACGTTGCGGGTACCCTCGACGTTGACCTCGTAGTAGTGGCGCTTGGGCAGGTTCACCTTGCGGAACATGGCGGCGACGTGATGAACGAGCTCACAGTCCTTCGTGGCGGCCTCGATGAGGTCAGAGTCGGTGACACTGCCGATCCGGATGTCGGCGCCACGCTCCCTGAGCTCGTCGTAGAAGAGCCCCTCTTGGTTGTCGACAACGACGACCTCATGCCCCTTGTCCAGGTACCGCCGCGTCAGATGGCTGCCCGTGAATCCCGTCCCACCCGTGATCAGAACCCTCATTTGACCTCGAGAACTCCTTCATAGCAGCGTCCGATCAGACGCTTGAACTCAGTGAAGTTGTAACGCTCCTGGATGAGCCGCCGCCCATTGACGGCGAGCTGATCACGTCGCTGGTCGTCCTCCAGGAGCTCGCATATGGCTGCCGCGAATGCCTCGCTCGTGGGCTCGGCGAGCAGCGCGATGTTTTCGTCGAGAATGAGGCGGTTGGCCTCGCTGCCCGTGGCGACAATGGCGCGTCCCGCCTTCAAGTAGTCGAGGATCTTCAATGGTGTGTTCGATCCGGCGATCCTCGGTGACAAGAGCAAATCAACGGCGGCCAGGTAATCAGGGAGCCGGTCGGGGTCGACCGTGCCGACGAACTCGACCGCATGGTCAGCATCCCTCTCTGCCAGCCACTCCCTCCTGCTCTCGATCTGTTCAGTCGTCCCGCCGATGATCACGAACCTGGCATCGCGATTCCGCGTAACAACCAAAGGGATGCTGTCGAACATCAAATCGATCCCCTGATAGACCGCGAAGGAGCCCACGTAGAGTACCAGCTTGGTGGCGGCGTCGGCCTGCAACCGCTGGCGCACTCGCTGGGTCGTTTCAGCATCCGCTTCGGTGAGCGAGGAGGGGATGTCGAAGATGTGCTCCACCGTCCTCGTCGGGTCCACGCGACGGGCCTGCTCGACCAGACCGGGCCCGGTGGCGATCACGGCGCTGGCCCGACGAATCGAGAAGGCCTCGGCCTTCGAGTAGAACCACAAGACGATGTTGCGGAGCGCGCCTCCACGGTAGGAAGACGGGTCGGAGTGCTTCTCGAAGATCGCTCGACCGCCGGTAAGAGAAGCCACCACCACGGCGATGGCGCCGGCCTCCTCTACTCCGTGAATCACCGCGTAGCGATTCCTGAAGCCCATTCGGAGAGCCTTGAAGAAGAGAAACACGTCCAGGAAAGCCTTGCGCAGGGAGGGTCCGATTGCGACCTTCTTGATCCCGAGCCAATTTGCCGTTCGATGAATCTGCACGCCTTCGATTTCGCGATCGGCGCCAACGGGCAGGACCAAGAGATCGACCTCGTAGCCGAGCTCGGCGAGGGCTCGAACCGCGTAGGAGACACGAATGGGTGACCCACGCCACTCGAAGAACGGCTGTGGCGCGATGTAGAGCACCCGGCGCGACTGCTGAGCCTGTGCCTGCTCAGCCATTGGACCGCCCCAGCTTCTTGGCCATAGTGTGCCGCGCCAGCCGTGAGACCACCCCCAGCGAAGAGCTCCGCTTGCCAACCAGCGCCACGGGTATGTCGGGATTGAGGAGCATGCGGCGCAGCGAGTCCACCGACCTGCCCATCTCTACCTCTACCTGCCAGGCGATGCCGTAGGATCCGAGAATCCGCTCTTCGCCATGGATCGGCAAGGGATCGGATCCAGCAACTACCTTCAACCCCCGCTGCCTCGCGCGGACCATGAGCGACGGCTCCGACGCCCGCGATCGTAAGCTGCTGTCGCCGATCAGAAGGACTCCCGGGCTGCTCGCCTCGATGACGGAGGCAACCATCTCGCCCCGCTGGAACGACCACTTTCCAGGCGCCCAGCTCAGCACGGGCACTCCACCCACCCCGCGCACGGCCGCGATCGCCGCCTGCAGATCTGAGGTTCGGGGAAGGTCGGCGTCGGTAGCTAGGGCCAATACTTCAAGCCGCTCCTCGGTAACGATCTGTCTGCCTGCCACCAAGAGGAATCGCTCGGCGTCTGGCGCCGAGG
>JAUWTE010000410.1 GCA_030609765.1 Acidobacteriota bacterium | reverse complement strand
CCAGACCGGCCGCAGGTCGGCTCCCTGGTAGTGCGCGGGTGTCTCGATGTTGGCCAGCCGCAGCAGGGTCGGCGCAACATCGACGTTGCGACTCGGTAGCTCGACCCGGAGCCCGCCCGGAATCCCGCCACCGAAGAGAATGAGCGGCGTGTGAATGAGCTCCTGGTGCAGCGAGTAGGTGTGCTTGGCGACAATGCCGTGCTCACCGAGCTCTTCGCCATGATCGGCGAGCACGGCGAAGACCGTGTTTTCGAGAAGTCCGTTCTCCGCGAACCAGTCGAAGAGCGCGCCGAGATCCTGGTCCAGCTCCGCGATCTCGGCATCGTACATGGCGATGATGTGATTCAGGTCCGCCTCAGTGATCTCGATCTCACCGTCGTTGATCTGGTCGATCAGACTGCCGCGCATGTTGGTTCGCAGCAATCCCTCGTAGTCGGGATCGAACTTCTTCGCGAGCTCCTCGCTCGGGGAGTACGGCAAATGCACCGCGTACGTATGGAGGAAGAGAAAGAACGGCTGTTCCGTTTGCTCAGAGACCCACTCACGGACCGAGTCCATCGAAGCCTCTGCCCGCCTCCTCAGAGAGGCTCCGTGGCTGAGACCGGTGTAAACGTCGAATCCGCGCTCGTAGGTCGCGCTCGGAAGCTGGACGAAAGCCGCGGTGGCAAACCCGGCCTCCTTGAATGTCTCGGCAAGCATCGGGACGTTTGGATCCAGAACGCCACCATGCTCCCAGACACCCGCCACCGAAGGGTACAGGGAGGAGAGAATGGAGGTGTGAGAGGGTGCTGTGTTGGGTGCCTGAGCGTAGTTGTTCAGAAAAACGATCCCTGTCTCGGCGAACCGATCCAGGTTGGGAGTGGTCTCCTTCGGATAGCCATATGTGCCAACGTGGTCTGCACGCAGGGTATCGAGGGAGATCAACACCACGTTCGGCGGTGGGGGCTCGGGTCCGCACGAGCTGCTCGTTGCCACGACGAGGACCGCAAACAACAGGGTGGCAACACCGCGAACCAATGGGCGAGGGAGAGTTTGCCGTCTCATGGACCTGGCTTCTCGGGATTCCTCGAGGGAGGAACAACAGGCTCGAGCTCGGTTGACTTGTAGATGTTAGCACGGGCTCCTGTGCCGGAACGCTGTTCGGGGGAGCCGGAGTAACGCGCACAAATCGAGCAGCCCACAGTCGAGTTGCGCGCCGCTGAAACCTTCCTCAGCGTCGTGTAACCCCGAGGACGTAGAGCATCGTGCCGATGATTATGGCGGCGCCGCCGGCGGCCAGGGACCTCTGATCGGCACCGAAAATGATGGCGATGTTCACGGCCAGCGCCAGCAGCGGAATCGTCATGCCGCCAGGAAGCTGGAAGGCTCCATGTCGCGTTTCGGCAGCGGCTCGCATGCGCAGCACCGGCACGGCGGCGCACGTGCCGATGTAGAAGACCAGGCGCGCCACGACACTGACGGCCACGAGCTGCTCGAAGGTACCGGTCAGCGCCAGGATCATTGCAATGCTGGCGTAGAACAGAATCGAAAAATCCGGCGTGTGATAGCGCGGATGCACGTGGGCGAAGATGGCCGGCAGTTGCCGGTGCTCGGCGAGGGCGTGGGTCAGCCGCGGCCCGGCCAGCATGGTGCCGGCGTTGCTTCCACCGATTGAAAGCAACCCACCGAAGGCGATGAAAGTGCCGGCGATCAGTCCGAGGAAGAGCAGAGCCGAGTCGGCCAGAGGTGTCGCGGAGCTCGCCAGGCCAGGCAGAGTGCCGACGGCGATGATCTGTACCAGAAGGTAGATAGCGCAGACGATGCCGATCGTCAGCAGGAGTGCGCGGGGCGCGTCGCGGCGTGGCGAGCGTGCCTCCCCCGCGGGAATGGTGATGAGCTCGTAGCCACCGAAGGCGAACATCAGCAAGAGCACCGACCGCCCGAACCCACTCATGTTCGGGGTGAGCATACCGCTGAAGCTTCCCCAGTCGACGTAAAAGATGCCAAGGACGATGAAGATTCCCAGCGGCACGAGCTTGCCGATGGTGAACATGTTGATCGTCCACGCCCCCCACGTCACGCCGCGAAAGTTGATCAATGCCAGGCTGCCGATCGTCGCGGAAATCACTAAAATGCGACCGGTACCCTGCGTCGCCCCCCCCCAGAAGAAGCCGACGTAAAGGGCGAACGCGTTCGCCAGGGCGGCCTGGCTGGCGACCCGCGTCAACCACATCATCCAACCGACCAGAAAGCCGGCGAACGGTCCGAAGGCGGTCGCTGTGTACAGGAGCGGCCCTCCGGCCTGGCGGAACCGGGTACCCGCCTCGGCGAAACAGAGCACGATGAGCGCATTGGCAATGCCGGCGGCGACGTAAGGCCAGACAGAGGCCGGCGCTCCCACCAGCGCCGCAACGGTGGCGGGGAGAACGAAGATGCCGCTGCCGATGACCTGATTGACACCTACAGCGGTCAGGTCCCAGCGGCCCAGGGCACGGACCAGGCGAGGACGCGACGGGGCGCCACCTGCGGCGCCGCCGGAGTCACTCGCACCTGCATGCGATGAGCGTGGTTCCATTCCCGATGACTCGTTCTCCATGCCAGTTGTCCCTTTACCTCTTACCTCGAATCCGAGGGCCACCACCCGGGCGACCGGGCAGCGGATTGGTACGAGCCCACGCGAACGAACTGCCGTGCAGCCAGAAAGCGCGCGGCCACGCAAACCGATGGCCGCTCATTCCTACAGCGCCCGGCGGTCGGACGTCAAGCCATGCACACAGTGACGAGGCTGTGCAGCGAGACCCCATGTGAGGTTAGAATATGCTGGCATCTACCGGCAGAATGTTTTCGAACCAGCGCCAACGTGCATCTAGGCTACGTCCGCGCCGTTGTGAGTTCGCAGACGAATCTTCGCCGTATTGGACGGCAAATAAAACCCGGAGGGAGCACCAGCATGAAAATCTCTCGCCTGTTGATGGCTGCGGTTGTGATCGTGGCCCTGCCTGCCTGTTCGGGCATCAGCGTCGATAGCGTCTATGACGTGCAGTATGACTTCGCGGATCTGAATAGCTACGCCTGGGAGGCCAAGCAACCGGAGCAGGGCCCGGACCTGCCCTATGACCTGCTCGACCGTTGGATCAAGGATTCGGTCGACACTACCCTCGCCGCCAAGGGCTATACAAAAACCACGAGCCAGCCGTCGTTCAAGGTCATCTACTACATTGGCGTGGACGAGATCACCGGCATCAACACGACCTACTACGGTGGGGGCTGGGGCGGTTACTGGGGCCACGGATGGGGTCCCTATTACGGTGGTGGGGCTTCGGTCAACACCTACCGTTACGACGAGGCCACGGTGACGATCGACATCATCGACCCGGACCCGGAGGTCGGCCTGGTCTGGCGCGGCAGCGCCAAGGGCACGGTGAGCAGTAAGAGGGACTCGGCGAAGGCGCAGGCCGGAGTCGACGAGGCAGTTCAGAAGATGCTGATGAGGTTCCCGCCGGAAGCTGGCCAGTAGAAAGACGAGAACATCAGAGCCGTCGTCAGGGACATGAAGGTGCCCTGGCGGCGGCTTTTCATATGCCTTGAGGACGGCTCCATTTTCGCCAGCCTGCCTCTTCGTCGGCGGAAACCGGCGGGGTCAGTCGGGCTCGCCCTCTTCGATGCCCAAGGCGCGCATCTTGTTGAACAGCGTCTTGCGGCTGATGCCCAGTTGGCGAGCCGCCTCGGTGCGATTGCCCCCCGTTCCCTCCAGGGCCTGAAGGATCATCCTGCGCTCCACGGCCTCCTGGGCGCGGGTCACGGCACCTTGGAGATCGCAGGCTCCTGCCAT
>JAUWTE010000395.1 GCA_030609765.1 Acidobacteriota bacterium | reverse complement strand
GCGCGGCGCGCCCCCCGGGCCGCTTTGGACTCTGGGGGGGGGGGGCCACCGTCCCCGGGGGGCCCCGACTCGAGATGATGTCGCTTATCTGTAGAGCTGGCGATTCGTTCGCGCCATCTGCTCGATGTCGAACTTCACGATGGCCCGGTCGTAGGTCATCAGGCCATTCACCTCGATCTCGACATCGGTCGTCTGGGTGTAGATGGCGGCGGCCAGCCCAGCCCCGATCATCGGGAGCAGCTCTTCGATCAACCCGTTGTAGTTCGCCTGCAGCTCGTCGTGCGTCTCGTAGGATCGGTATCCCCAGTTGTCCTGATCGCGCCAGAGGTGGCCCTCGACCGGTAGTCCGAGTCCGCCAAACTCGCCCAGTACCACCGCCCTGGCGGACTCGGGCTCCGGCATGGCGGGACCGGGATACTTGTGAATGTCATAGATGTCACCCGAGCCGCGATCGGCCCAGCCGCTCGGACCATCCACCAGTCGGGTCGGGTCATATTCCTTGACCCATCCCATAACCCCGTCGGTATCGAACTGTCCCCAGCCCTCGTTGAACGGCACCCAGACGACGATGCTGGGCTGGTTCCGCAACAGATCGATCATCTCCTCGAGCTCGCGCATGTAGTTGCTGGCGGATTCTTCGGTTCGTTCGAGGTCGGGATCCTCGCGGCCGATGTGACCATCGCCGTTGGGCATGTCCTGCCAAACCAGCAGGCCGAGCTTGTCGCAGTGGTAGTACCAGCGGGCCGGCTCGATTTTCACGTGCTTACGGGTCATATTGAATCCGAGCTGTTTCAGGACCTCGACGTCGGAGCGCAAAGCCGCATCGGTGGGGGCTGTGTACAGGCCATCGGGCCACCATCCCTGATCGAGCGTGCCGTACTGGAACAGCGGCTCGTTGTTGAGCATCAGGCGGTTGAAGCCACTCTCGTCCTTACCCAACGCGATCTTGCGCATGCCGAAGTAGCTAGTGACCGCGTCGACGACCTCCCCGTTCCGCTGCAGCTCGACCTTCAGGTCGTAGAGGAAAGGAGAGTCGGGCGACCAGAGCCTGGCATCGGCGATTTGGAGCTCGAGCTCGTCCCCGGCGGCGCCGCTGGTGGAGGCAACCTCGCGACCCCCATCGAGGGCCACTGCGCGAACCGAAAGCTCCGAGCCCGCCATATTCATGCCGTCGGGTCCGCGCACCATCGCCCTCAGCCGCAAGATGTCAGCATCGATGTCCGGTGTTATCGCCAGGCTGGTAATAGACGACGATGGAACCGACTCGAGCCACACCGTCTGCCAGATTCCCGTGACCGACGTATACCAGATGCCATGCGGCTCATTGACCTGTTTACCCAACGGCTGGAAGCCCGCGTCGATCGGATCCCAAACGCTGACCACGATCTCCTGCTCGCCGTCTTCGACCAACGCGTCGGTGACATCAAACGTGAACGGTGCGTACCCGCCCTTGTGCTCGCCTACTTGGCTGCCGTTGACCCAAACCGTGGCGTGCCAATCCACCGCGCCGAAATGCAGCAGAGCACGATTGCCCTCCGGTATTTCAGGTGTCATGAGGTGCCGCCGGTACCAGAGCAGGTTGCCTTCTCCGACGCTCTTCATCACCCGTGACAAAACTGATTCCACAGGGAACGGCACCAGAATCTGGCCATCGAAGGTCGCGGGGCGGCTCTCTTCACGCGGACGAATCGCGTACTCCCATAAGCCGTTCAGGTTCAGCCACTCGTCACGCACCATCTGCGGGCGCGGGTACTCCGGATGAACATTGTCGGAATCGACCTCCGCTGCCCATCGCGTCATCAGAGCTGAATCCGGCGGTTGCCACGGGGCGGGGGCGGGATCGGACGGGGCGCATGCGGCGGGTGCGAAAGCGACGGGCGCGAGAACAAGAAGCGACAGGGCGAGGCTCGTGACACGACGCATCAAATCCCTCCAGTAGGGCTCGAGTGACTAATGACCGACGTCCGCGCCTGTCCGGCGAAGCGTCCAGGCCAAGCTCGTGGACTGCACTCGCTGGACAGCACTCGGTGATCCTGACTATATATCTCGACGACTCTGCCGCAACGGCTCCGCCCGCATGAGTATGAGATGTCGATATGAGGAACGGCGAGGGCGGCCCGCAACTCACCATCACGGAGATGGAAAGATGAGACGAACCACCTATTCACTGACGACCGCGATGCTCCAGGCCGTGGCGCTGCTGGCCATGGTGCTCCTTGCACCGACTCCTCTGGTTGCACAGCACTACCAGGAGGACTTCCCGCCTGAGGAGTTCAAGGTTCGCTGGGAGAAGGTCTTCGACCGCATCGGAGATGAAGCGATTGCCATCGTGCAGGGGGCAACGCAGGCGAGCGGCTTCATCATGCCGCGCCAGAGCAACTCGTTTTACTACCTGTGTGGCATCGAAACCCCTCACTCCTACATCCTGCTCGACGGCAGGAACCGCACGGTCACGCTGTATTTGCCGCCCCGCAACGAGAGGCTCGAGCGCAGCGAGGGCAAGGTGTTGTCGGCTGACGATGTCGACCTGGTGAAGCGTCTTGTGGGTGCTGACGAAGTGAGGAGCACCGCCTCGATGATCGGCGACTGGCCGGAGGAGCTCGGCCGCACGGCGATCTACACACCGTTCGCCCCCGCCGAAGGACAAGGGCAGAGCCGCGGCGAGATAGTCAACGCCAATGCCAGCATTGCTTCCGACTACTGGGATGGACGACTGAGCAGGGAGAGCCGCTTCATCGAGCTGCTGAAGGCGCGCCATCCTCGCAATGAGATCAGCAACCTGTCCCCCATCCTCGACGAGCTGCGCAACATCAAGAGCCCACGTGAGATCGCTCTCATTCGGCGTGCCTCGCAGCTCGCCGGCCTGGGAGTCATGGATGCGATCCGCAGCACGCAGCCGGGCGTTTTCGAGTACCAGCTCGACGCTGCCGCTCGCTATGTGTTCTTGGTCAACGGCGCTCGCTTGGAAGGCTACCGGTCGATCACCGCCTCGGGCACGGACAACATCCACAACGGCCATTACTATCGCAACACCAGCGAGCTGAAGGACGGCGATCTGGTGCTCATGGACTTTGCGCCCGACTACCACTACTACGTCAGCGACATCGGGCGGATGTGGCCGGTGAACGGCAAGTTCAACGATTGGCAACGCGAGCTTCTGCAGTTCGTACTCGACTACCGCAACGCTCTTTTGAAGCGCATCCGCCCCGGAGTGACAGCGGATCAGATCATGGAGGAGGCGGCGGCAGAGATGGAAGGAGTTTTCGCCCGCACGACCTTTTCGAAGCCGATCTATGAGAAAGCAGCGCGCACGCTGGTGGAGACCGGCGGCGGTGCCTTCTCCCATACGGTAGGCATGGCGGTGCACGATGTCGGGCGCTACCGGTCAGAGCCGCTGCAGCCGGGCCTCGTGTTCGCCTTCGACCCGCAGCTATGGGTGCACGAGGAGAACCTCTATATCCGCTACGAGGACACCCTGGTAATCACCGAAGACGGTTTCGAGAATTTCACTGACTTCCTGCCCTCAGAGCTCGACGAGATCGAGGCGCTGGTCGGAGAGCCCGGGATCGTGCAGGGCTTTCCCCCGACGCCGCCACAGCGCTGAGGACGCCTACTGCTGCTCGGGCATTTCGGAGAAGCCGACCATAGTGCCACACGGAGCACGCACGTAGATCTCACGGGCCCCGTAGTTCGTCGTGTGCTCGGGCACGACGATCTCGACGCCCTCGAGCTTGGACGTGACGGCGTCGAGGTCGGTGACCTCGATGAACAGCACCACTGACCTCTCGAGCGGGCCCTCGGCCAACTCAGGCAGATTAGCCGCAGCGCTCGTCCGAGTCTGATACATCAGCTCGATGCCACCGGCCTGCACGGCCGCGAAGCTGAGCCGGTCGCCCTCGGGCACCTCCATGGTCTTCTCGAAGCCAAGTCGATCGACCCAGAACTCGAGGCTAGGCTCGACCTCGTCAACAACGATCACCGGCGTGAGCTTTTTCATGACACCGCCTGCCTCCTGCTGCGCGACAGCGGGG
>JAUWTE010000246.1 GCA_030609765.1 Acidobacteriota bacterium | reverse complement strand
GAGTGGCCCGCCGGGCTACTCGGCCTGAGTCGGTTGATCTGAGGGCGATGGCGTCGTCGTGGCGCCGGGCATGTGTAGCTCCCACCAGGCACGTGCGTCCGTATCGGTCCAAGCCGCGGCGCTCTCGCACTCGGCGAGCATCCCCGCCAGTACCTCGGCGCTGGCGGGGCGGTGGTTCGGATCTTTGCGGAGACAAGCGAGCACCACCTGCTCGAGATCGGCAGGGATCTCGAGCTCGGTGCGCTCGGACAGCGACGGTGGCTCTGTGTTGACCTGATGCACGGCCACCTCCATGGCGTTGCTGACATCGAACATGTACTGGCCGGTCAGCATCCAGTAGGCGACGCAGCCGAGCGAGTAGATGTCGGAGCGATCGTCGAGGTAGGGCTTGGACAACACCAGTTCCTGAGACATGAATGCCGGCGTGCCGGCGGTCATTCCTACGACGGTGAGCGACTCGGTGTCCGTCTGCCCCTCGTGTGGATCTGATTTTACCAGGCCGAAGTCGAGGATCTTGATGAAGTCGCACGCCCGGCCCATCCGACACGTGAACAGGTTGGCGGGCTTGATGTCTCGGTGGATCAGGCTGTGCGCGTGCGCTTCCGCCAGGGAATCGCAGGCCTGCTGCAGCAAGTAGATAGTGCGGGCGGGCGAGAGCGGCCCGAATTCCTTCACCAGGTTCTCGAGGTCCAGGCCGTCGAGGAGCTCCATGACGTAGTAAAAGACCCCGTCGTCGGTAATCCCGAAATCGTAGATCTCGATGGTGTGCACTGACCTCAGCGACGCCGTCGCCTGCGCCTCGCGCTCGAAGCGACTCAGCGTCGTGTGCGCCTCGTCGGGCGTCTTCGCGTCGATCATCTCCGGCCTGACCAATTTGACCGCCGCCGGCCGAGCCAGCAGCCGGTGCTTGGCCTTCCAGACTTCTCCCATCCCCCCTGCGCCGATCTTTTCGGTGAGCCGGTACTGGCCGAGCTGCCTTGCCTCATAGGCCTCTACGCGCAGAACCTGGATGATGTGCGTGCCGGCGGTGGTGATGGCAACGCCGACGACCATCCAGATGGCCACGTAGGTCCACGCCTCCACGCCCATCCCGGAGCGCAGCAACGCGAGGGCCTCAGGATCATGGAACCGCATGACCAGAGGCACGAACGCCGGGAGGAAGGCCATCGCCGTGAGGACCACCAGTGCCCTGCGCCAGGTATTGGGGATGAACAGCGCGTAGGTGGCCATGATGGCGTAGGCAGCCTGCCGAGTGGACGTGATGCGCGCCATCGTCTCCACGGCGTCACCTTGGCTGGCCCAGCGCAGTGCATCGATGTACTGGTTGGCCAAGTAGTTCAATGCTATGAGACCGAAGAGGGTCAGCTCCACGAGACGGAGCTGGCCCAGGGTGAGCGGCACCTGACTCCACAGCAGCGCGCTGAAGGCGACAAAGACAACGGCGATCACGCCGCCGTACCAGAGCGGATACTCTGTGTGGCCGAAGAAAGCGGCATGGAGGGTAAACAGGGTAACCGTAAGGCACAGCAGCGGCGCCCCGATCTTCAGCCGTCCACGCAGAAGATCGGCGGTTTCGGTGCCCAGCCCGGGTCTCGTGCCTTCGATGAGCGCCGCTTTGGGGGCCTCGCCTCTCATGAGTCAGCCTCCTCTGAGTCAGCCTTCTCCGCTACTTCTTCGCCTTTCCCGGAGCCGTCCTCTCGTCGGCGGGCGACCTTGCCACCCTTGCCGGTGCCATCGAGCGCCGCCCTCAGCGCCGCCTTCTCATCGGCGCCGACGAATAGCGTGGCCCCGGTCTTGGAAAGGTCGAAGACCACGTCATCGAGCGAGCGGGTGGATTTCTTACGTTGATGCTCGCTCATGTCGCCAATGAATGGCCACAGCTTCTTGAGAATTTCCGGAGGCATCACCGTCTCGAGATACTCGAGGGAAATGCCCTTGAGCGCAGCGTCATCGAGAAGGACACCGTGAAAGGCAGTGCGGACAGGCTCGGGGTCGAGCACCAGAGACAGGAGCCGGAAGGTGTGCTCCAGGCTGAGCTCTCCCCGCAACCCAACCCGGTTCTCCACGAAATCATCGATTCCAGCCTCGTCGCCGTCCAGGAGCTTTTGCAGCTCCCAGACCGGTCGCTCTCTACTCACCTCGGTGTCGATCGCTGTCCATACGATCCTCTCCCAACCGGCTGACGCCGTGGCCATTCCCGTGCTGCGGCGACGGACGAGCGCAACGCCCGAGCGATAGCGCACCTCGAATCGGGCGGCGCTGAGAGCGGCCAGCAACGCTTCGTCCGCCCTGCCATGATCGTGCTCGGCCAGGATGCGAGGAATGCGGCGGCGGATGACGAAGTCGGCATGCTCGTCCT
Source organism: Acidobacteriota bacterium (assembly GCA_030609765.1). Taxonomy (GTDB): domain Bacteria; phylum Acidobacteriota; class UBA890; order UBA890; family UBA890; genus CALAKE01. Next base: position 3,035 of record JAUWTE010000246.1, on the reverse strand, counting down.
GAACAACCTCATTGAGGTGGCCCAGGCTGGGCTCGCCGATCTGGACGAGAATCTGGCCGATCCGATCGTAGTAGGCGCTACGGGCCAGGAGTCGCACCAGAACGGGCACATGGTCCTCGTCCCAATCGTCGGCCTCCCGCAGGGCTTTCTCAACAACCGACGGGTCAGAGGAGGTAATTCTGTCCATCGTCGTCGATGATCGTTTCCCTCGCTGCTCGGTCTCCGGAACCAGAAACTGGGAGGAATCGAGCACTACGCCCGACCGCGCGAGTTGTTCCCTGAGATCGAACTGCGTCAGGGTCGTCGTGAGGAGGTCCTTGCCGTCGAAGCCCACCTCTACAAGCTCCTGATCGGCGAAGGCCGCCTCGCCCTCTTTCAGCCTGGAAACCAAAGTCTGCATGTACGCCTGGCCCATGCGGTAAGCGAGAAGCAGGAAGGCCAGGGAAAAGACGATGATGTAGATCGAAAGATAGCGTGAGGGCAACCCCCCGAGTGTGACCCAGAGAAAGATGATGATGGCGCCGGCTCCCCCAGCAACGCTATCGACAACCGAGTCGATGAATGTCTTGGTCTTGCGGCGCAGCAGTGACGGGACAGGTACGTAGAGGTATTCGAGGACCGACCTGTGCAGCGATTTACGCAGGGAGTAGTCGGCACCGCGAACCAGCGTAATGACCGCAAGCACGGGCGAAAACAGCATGGCCAGCGAGCCCGCAATGAGGATGGTGGGCAACACAGAGAGACTCGCTGCCACTCCCGCCACGGCGAGGAAGCGCGACGCCAGCAGCACTTGAATCAGCAATGAGATCACGCCCGTCCAGCCGTAGAACAAGCCGAAGAACCCGGCGAGCTCCTCGCTCGTTGCATACGAGCTGCTGGCGAGCTCCTTGAATTGATAGTCGAGAAGAGTCGACGCGATGGTCGCCGCGAAGACGACCAGAGCAATGGTGCGCAGATGTGGCGTCTGCCACACGAGGCTGAGCCCCTGGCGAATCGAGGCCTTGCCCTCCTCCTTTCCCACCTGCAGGTCCTCCGTCGGGTCCTGCACATGCTTACCGAGCAGAGTCTGAAAAAGCAGGAGCAGTGCGAGAATGCCGACCAACAGAGGGATGAGCTCGATCGTCTCGAAGGACAGGGTCAGGTATCGCAGCGATATGCCCGTGACCATCGCTCCGAGCGTTCCGCCGGCGCCTATGAGTCCGAACAGGCGCTTCGCCTCTCGCAGCGCAAAGTGTTCCGAGGTCACGATCCAGAAGCCGGAGGTGACGATCAATGTGCCGAGGGCCGTCCACAGATAGAAGGCCACGACGGCGGCCGGCGAGAGCGAGATGAGGGGCCATAGAACCAGCAGGCCCGCCGATACCAGAACCAAGGCCAGGCGGAAGGCGGCTCGCGGTTCGAGTCGGGCCATCACGGCGGTGAACGCACCAGCCGTCGGCAGGCCGAGCACCGCGACGGCGATGGTGATGTAAGGCAGGGTGGTAACGTCAAAGCTCGTCAGGTACAGCGCCTCCCGCAGCGAACGCGCGAGAATCAGGAACGCAATGGCGCAGAAGGCCCCCATGAACGACAGCGACACCAGGCGCATCTCACCCGGGCGGATGTCCAGCCACCTGGAAAGCAGTGCAATCGGATTCATGGGATGCTAGTTATTCTCTCGCGGCGCACAGTCATAGTCTGAGAGCCTGACAAAGCGTGAACAGATCATGGAGACGACTCGCATTATGAAACACATGAGCCACACAACGATACCAAACCAGCCGTCCCGATCCCTCACCGCGCCGCTGGCGCTGGCGCTGCTCGTGGCCATGGGGCTGCTCATGCCTGTCATGCCCGCAGGTGCCTCAGGTTCCGCCGGCGCCGTACAGCAGGTGCAGCTCATCGATCTGAGCGACTCGCTCCAGGTCGTGGCGGCCGAGGTCCTGCCAACGGTCGTCGAGGTTGTCGTTACCAGCTATGCGCCTATTGACGGTAGCGCTCGTGCGCTCCTGGCGACGCGCGAGAGCGGCGGCTCTGGGGTCATCGTCGATCCGACCGGCTACATCGTTACCAACGCCCACGTCGTGGAAGGCGCCCGCCGGGTACAGGTACGGCTGCCCGCGGCCCTGAGCGGCGAGGGTAGCGGTGGGTCGATTCTCAAGCCGAGCGGTGAGCTCGTGGGAGCTATCGTCATCGGTACCGATGCCGAGACCGACCTGGCGGTCCTGAAGGTGCAGCGCGAGGGGCTTCCATACCTCGAGCTTGCTGATTCCGATGAGGTCGGCCCCGGGATGATCGTGCTCGCCTTCGGCAGCCCCTTCGGCCTCGAGAGCTCCGTGACCCTGGGCGTCTTGAGCGCCACGGCTCGGCAGCTTCGCCCGGAGGACCCGATGATCTACTTGCAGACCGATGCGCCGATCAATCCGGGCAATAGTGGGGGCCCGCTGGTCGACACGCGCGGCCGGGTTATCGGCATCAATACCATGATTTATTCGCAGTCTGGAGGCAACGAAGGCATCGGTTTCGCCGCACCCAGCAACATCGTTCGCTTCGTCTATGAGCAGATTCGTGCAAACCGCCGCGTCCGACGGGGCATTCTCGGTATCAACGCGCAGACCATCACGCCGCTAATGGCGAAGGCTCTCAGCTTGCCCCGTGATTGGGGCGTGATTATCAGCGATGTCTATCCGGGCGCACCAGCCGCCATGGCCGGTCTCCATCACGGAGACATCATCGTGTCGCTCGACGGTAAGACAATGGAGAACGCCCGCCAGTTCCGCGTCAACCTGTATCGCAAGGACATCGGCTCGACAGTGGCGGTCGAGGTCCTCCGCGACGGTCGTACGCAAAACCTCCAGGTACAGGTCGTCGAGCGCCCCGATGAAGCCAACCAGTTCGCGGCGATGGTCACGCCTGAGAATAACCTGGTCGAGAAGGTTGGTCTGCTGTGCCTCAACCTCGACGAGAATATCGCCCGCATGCTCCCCAACCTGCGGATCAACTCGGGTGTGATCGTGGGTGCGCGCCAGAGCGGCTCGCGGCAGGCGGCCGGCTTT
>JAUWTE010000230.1 GCA_030609765.1 Acidobacteriota bacterium | reverse complement strand
GCCCCGAAGAAGGTCAAGCGCATCGGCATCTTTGGAGCTGGCGTGCAGGGTCGGCAGCAGCTCAAGCATCTGCGTCCCATCGTTGACTGCATGAAGGTCATGGTGTGGGGCATCAACCAGGAAGAGCTCGACCGCTATCAGGCGGAGGTCGAGCCGCTCGGCTACGAGCTTTGGACTACTCTCGACGCCCGCGATATCCCCGAGAACTGCAATCTCATCGTTTGCGTGACCCCGTCGCAGGAGCCGCTGCTGCGGCTCGAGGATGTGCACCCCGGTACTCACATCACTGCCATTGGCTCCGATACTCCGGAGAAGCAGGAGGTCGACTCGAGGATCCTTTCCCAGGCCGACATCGTGGTCGTCGACAGCATTCCGCAAAGCGAGCTCCGCGGCGAGGTCTACAAAGCGACGACAGCGGGGGTTTTGGACGCGGGAGCGGTACTGGAGCTCGGCAACGTCATCATTCACAAGGATCTTCAGCGACAGACGGACGATCAGCTCACAGTGTTTGACTCGACAGGGGTGGCGGTGCAGGACATCCAGGTCGCGAAGGCCGTCTATGACGCCCGCACGACCTGAGGGCAATAGCCAGCACCGCCGCCATTACAGCATGCCCGGGAGGTGGATCGTGAAGGTCAGGCCCAGCCGTGTTTCCAGTTCCATCGGGGCTCGCTCGCCACTCTTGCGGGTCCCGCTCCTGATTGTTGGCAGCGTGCTCGTTGTCTTCGTTGCGACCGGCGCCGTGAGTAGCTGTGCCGCGCCCGGCGGCGGTTCTCCCGCTGACGCGATCGTTATCGGTGTGGCGTCCTTCTCCCACGAGACCTGCACGTTCTGCCCGAACCCAACAGGAATCGAGGAGTTCGAGTTCTACGGCCCACGCTTGCGTGGTGAGGAAGTGTTGCGCGACGGCGGCTATATCGGCGGCTTCATGCATGGAGCGGCGGCGTATCAGGGCGGCGACGTAGTCGCCGCCTACGCCGGGCGCGGTGCGCGCGGCGGATCGTCGGGGAGCTGGATTACGACCGAGGCGTTCGAGAAGTACTCGAGCGGCATCGTCGCGGCGCTGCAGGAAATCGACGGTCTCGACGGCGTCTACTTGGCGCTGCACGGCGCCATGGCGGTCACCGATGTGCCCAAGCCCGAGGCCGAGCTTGTACGCCGGGTGCGGGCCGGCGTCGGTGATATCCCCATCTTCGTTACCTACGATCTGCACGCCAACGAGGACCAGGAGATTACCGAGGCCGCCGATGGCGTGTTCATCACGAAGCGCTACCCGCACTACGATGCGGCGCTGCAGGGCGAGCGGGCGGCGCGGGTCTTGGTTCGCACGATCCGCGGCACCTACTCGCCGACCATGGCAACCCGCAAGCCCAACGTCATAACCCCGAGCGTATACCAGGGCACGGGCGTCTCGCCGGCGCGCGACATCATGGAGCGTGCCCGCAGGTGGGAAAATCGCGAGCGCGATGTGTTCGTATCGGTGGCCTTCGGCTTTGCCTACGCCGACGTGCCCGACGTGGGCGCTACAGTGATCGTTGTCACCAACGACGATCAGGAGCTGGCCGATCGCATCGCCGATGATATGTCGGACTACATCTGGCGTATCCGCGAGGAATTCGCCGGCAAGATATTGCCCAAGACCCGCGAGGGCGTGGAGATGGCGATCGCCGCCGCCAGCGAGGGCAAGACACCCGTCGTGGTGGCCGACCATAGCGACCGGACCGGCAATTCGACCCACATCCTCGAGGAGCTTATCCGCCAGGGCGGCCGCAACTTCTGTATCGCGACGATTTCGGATGCCCGGGCAATCGAGCAGATTGCGGCGGAAGCCGGAGTTGGCGATACGGTGACGGTCGACGTCGGCGGCTACGCTGACGAGTTCGCCGGCAACCCCGTGGCAATCACGGGCGCGGTCGAGTATCTGGGACGCTACGGCCAGTTCGAGCAGGTCGCCGTGCTGGCCTTCGGCGACAACAACCATCTGATTCTGACCCCGGCCCTGCATCAGGTCACCACCCCCGGTATTTTCGAGCGGCTCGGCCTCAACCTCGACGAGCTCGACATCGTGGTGCTCAAGTCGAGGGTTCATTTCCGTCGCGGCTTCCATGAAACGGGGCTCGCAGGGGCCATCTTCGAGGTCGACGCACCAGGCCTCGGACCCGCCGACCTGACCACGATTTCATACGAAAACATCCCGAAGGACATCTATCCGGTCTACCAACGCTAGCAGGCCGCAGCTGCGTGGAGGAATGAACCGATGAGATCCATGAAGAAGGGCGTGCTCGCGCTCGCCCTGTTCGCCGCACTTGTACTGCTGGTCGCCCCGAGCGGCTCCGTTTCCACGGCTCTGGCGCAGGAAAGCTCGACAGACTCCTATGTTCTGCGGCCGTCTTGGGTATTCGATGGCTATGAGACTCACGCGGGCTGGTTCGTCGTCGTCGAGGGTGATCGCATCACGGAGGTAGGGCCGCCGGAAGATGTGCCGGTTCCGCGCGGCAGCCAGGATGTCGAACTGGAAGGCATGACTTTGATGCCGGGGCTCATCGAGGGCCACTCGCACATCCTCCTGCACCCCTACAACGAAACGCCGTGGACCGATCAGGTGCTCAACGAGTCGTTGGCGCAGCGCACGGCGCGGGCCGTTGTGCACGTGCGCGACACACTGCGGGCCGGCATCACGACCATGCGGGATCTTGGCACCGAGGGCGCCGGCTACGCCGACGTTGGTATCAAGGAGGCCATCGACCTGGGAATCATCCCCGGCCCGCGGCTCCTGGTGGCAACGAAGGCCATCGTCGCGACGGGCAGCTACAATCCGAAGGGCGCCCCCGAGCATCATCTTCCCAACGGAGCCGAGGAGGCTGACGGTTACGATGACCTGGTGCGCGTGACGCGCGACCAGATCGGCCGTGGCGCCGATTGGGTGAAGGTCTACGCCGACTACCGCTGGGGCCCGGGCGGCACCGCCCAGCCAACCTTCACAGAGGACGAGCTGAGGACAATCGTCGAGGTCAGCGAGAGCTCCGGCCGCCGCGTCTCGGCCCATGCGTCCTCGGCCGAAGCGATCCGGCGCTCTGTGGTCGCCGGCGTCAAGACGATCGAACACGGCGACGGTGGTACCCCTGAGATCTGGCGATTGATGGCGGAGCGGGACGTCGCGCTCTGCCCCACCTTGGCGGCCGGCTACTCGATTCTGACCTATTCCGGATGGCGCCCCGGCGTCGATCCCGACCCCGAGCGCATCGTCGCCAAGAAGGCCAGCTTCCGCGCCGCTCTGGAGGCCGGCGTGCCGATCTGCTTCGGTGGTGATGTCGGCGTTTATACCCACGGCACCAACGTCATCGAGCTCGAGCTCATGGTCGAGTACGGCATGACCGCTCTCGATGCCCTGCGGGCCGCGACCTCCGGCAACGCCCGCATGCTCGAGCTCGAAGACCAGCTCGGCGCTGTGCGACCCGGCCTGCTCGCCGACCTCATTGCCGTCGACGGCCACCCTGCCGAGAACATCACTGCCCTGCGCAACATCCGCTTCGTCATGAAGGGCGGCAAAGTCTACTGGTGGCCCCACTCCGGCGAATGACGAACGTACAGATCAGGAGCCCGATGCGGTAACTTGTTGACCTGGAATGCAGGCTGAAGTTAGTCAGCCGCCCCGCCAACTTCTCAGGAGGAATCATGCGCTCTCTTCGCAAGGTGACGCTCAGTAGGTGGACTCTCCTTTTGCTCGTCGTGGCCCTGGTGCTACCGGCGAGTGTCAGCGCCCAGCGCACCGCCAAGCCCGTGCTGCACGGCAAGCACTGGATGGCGATCACCGGAAAGCCCTTGGGTGCGACCGCTGGGGCGATGATCTTCCAGAAAGGCGGCAATGCTGTTGACGCCGCGTGCGCCATGCTCGGCGCCACCTCGACCATGTGGGACACCCTCGGCTGGGGCGGTGAAACCCAGGCGCTCATCTACAACCCGAACACCAAAGAGGTCATAGGCATCAATGGCTTGGGCGTGGCGCCGACCGGCGCGACCCCTGAATTCTTCAAGGAGCGCGGCTACCAGTACCCACCGGCCTACGGCCCGCTGGCTGCCGTGACGCCGGGCACCCCCGGCGCTCTCATGGTGATGCTCGCCAAATACGGAACCATGAGCCTCGAGGAGGTACTGGCCCCCTCGATCGAGATGGCCGACGGCTACCCCATCGAAGCCTCGGCGGCCAACAACATGGAGCGCAACAAGGAGCGCATCAAGCAGTGGAAGCACTCGACAGCGGTCTACTTGCCGCATCTCGGCGAAGAGCGCGAGGCACCTCGACCCGGCGAGATCTTCCGTCAGCCCGACCTGGCCGCGACCCTGCGGAAGCTGGTAGAGGCCGAGAAGGAAGCCCTGTCGGGCGGCAAGAGCCGCGAGGAGGCCATCATGGCCGCCTACGACCGCTTCTATCGTGGCGATATCGCCGAGGAGCTCGCGCGCGGCACGCAGGAAGAGGGTGGGCAGATTACAGTTGCCGACCTCGATGGCTGGCAGGTCTATATCGAGGAGCCGGTGAAGACCAACTACAAGGGCATCGACGTCTACAAGCTCACCACCTGGGTGCAGGGCCCCGTGATGCTGCAGGCCCTCAACATCCTCGAGAACTTCGACCTCAAGGCGATGGGCTACAACAGCACCCGCTACATCCATGCCATCTACCAGGCAATGAACCTGGCTTTCGCCGACCGCGACTTCTACTACGGCGACCCCTACCATCCGCCCGAGGAACCGATCGTGGGGCTTCTGTCGAAGGAGTATGCCAAGCACCGCGCCGAGCAGATCAACTGGGAGATGAACGACCCGAACGTCAAGCCTGGCGACCCCTACCCGTATCAGGACGGCGAGAACCCTTTTCTCGATCTCCTCGAGAGCTGGGGCCAAGACGAAGCTCCGGCGAGCCAGCGACGCCGGCAGTTCTCCGCCGACAGTCAAGACCACCCCGGCTACCCGTTCGACGAGACCTTCTATCGCGGCACGACCTCCATTCAGGCCGCCGACGCAGAGGGCTGGATTGTCTCGGTCACACCCAGCGGTGGCTGGATCCCGGCCTTCATCGCCGGTGAGACAGGCATCGGCTTGAGCCAGCGGGCGCAGAGCTTTGTTCTCGACGCGGCTGAGAATCCCTTCAACGTCATCGCGCCCGGCAAGCGCCCGCGCGCGACGCTGACGCCGAGCCTCGCCATCAAGGATGGTCAACCTTACCTGTCGTTTTCGCTGCAAGGCGGTGATGCACAGGACCAGAACCTGCTGCAGCTCTTCCTCAACATCGTCGAGTGGGAGATGAACGTTCAGCAGGCCACCGAGGCCCCCAACATCAACAGCTCACAGATGAGGGGCTCGTTCGGCCAGCATGAGATAACGCCCGGCGCCATTCTCATTCACGAAAACGTGCCCCCCTGGGTGCAGGCAGAGCTACGTCGGATGGGCTACACGATCAGGACCAGCTCGCGCACCTCGGGGCCACTCAATGCCATATGGTTCGACTGGGATCATGGCACTATGTGGGGCGGCTCCAGCAACAATGGTGAGGACTACGGCATCGCCTGGTAGGCGGGGCGACACCCTCACGAGACAGATCAAAAAAGGAATCTCATGAAGCACCCGATCAAGCGCGGTATTTCTCTACCCTTCGCCGGACCCTCACGGGTGCTGGCGTTGTTCGTGGTCACAATGGTGGTGATCGGCTGCTCCGGGTCCG